>CAILMA010000741.1 GCA_903835145.1 uncultured Bacteroidota bacterium | reverse complement strand
TCCGGACTGCGGTTTTTCTATTGGTCGCAAAGCTTTGGCCGCATTACGGGTGAGAGCCCCTGGAAGAACAATGTAGACCTCAGCTTCCTGCTCGTAAATATGTTGTGGTCGTTCCTGCCATGGGTTTTTCTATTTGTTCCGGCACTTATTCTTAACGTGTATAAGTTAATATCCAAGAAATTCAGGCTTGGTACGGGCGCTGAATGGGTAACCACAGGCGGTTTTCTGCTGGCCTACCTTGCCCTCGGCTCCTCGGGCTATCAGCTGCCACACTATATATTTGTTGCCTTTCCGTTGGCGGCAATAGTAACGGCTGCATCCATCGCAGGCTTTTTGCAGGATGGGCAAAACAAAATGCTGTTCAAGGTAATAGCACCCTTTTTTACCGCTATCGGGCTGTTAGTACTGATAGTGGTGCTGGTGCTTATTGTTTATGTTTTTCCGGCGGGCCCCGGCCTTTGGGTTGCCTTCGGCTTGTGCCTTACAGTTTGGTTCTATGTGTTGCTAAAAAAGGGCCTTCCCGGCAAACTGTTCTGGGTACCAGTGACGGCAATGATAGCGGCGAATATATTTATGATGAATTACATTTATCCCACCTTGCTTACCTACCAGGTGGGCACTCAGGCGGGTAAATACATAAAACAAGCGGGCATAAAGAGCAAGGATTTCCTTTTCTACAAAATGCGGGATGATCCGCTTAACTCATTAAGTTTCTATGCAGGTGAGGTACTTATAGGTACCGATACAATTGTAAATGTTACCAGCCAGAAATACATTCTCACTATGGACGAAGGGTTGGCTGACCTGAAGCAAAGGGGAGATAAATTCACGGTACTGAAACAAGGTGTGCTGTTTAAAGTAAGTCAGCTCACCCCCGAGTTTTTAAATCCGGAAACAAGGAACAAGGCCGTTAAAAACTACTACCTCGTGCAGAGAACAATAGTTGAGTAGTAGCGGGCGTTAATAAAGCCTATGTAGATTGCTTATTTCCTTAAATTTACTTAACAACAAGCTGCATCTATGAAAAATAGTTTCCCACAATACCTGCTCGGCTGCTTGCTGGTGTCTTCGGCATTAACTGCACAGCCGGTTACACAGAAGCTCAAGATAGAGCAAGCCACTGTATTCCTGAGTGGTGCAGAATTAAAAAGCACGGCAAAAATCACGTTAAATAAGGGAGAGAACGAGTTACTGTTTACCAACGTTGCGGGCAATGTGAATACAGAGAGTGTATCGGTAAATGCAGCAGGTGGTGTAGCCGTGGAGTCGGTAGTGTTTCAAAACAATTTTACTGCACGGGACAATGTACCGCCGAATGTTACAATGCTACAAGATAGCATTGCCTTTGTAACCGCAGCAAGCAAAAGGGTGAAAAATAGAATTGCGAGCTTAAAAGAGCAGGTAGCGATACTTGAGGCAAACCGAAAGGCAAGTGGAGAAAACGCTAAGTACTCGGCAGTAGAAATTCAAAAGATGATGGATCTGGTAGCTGCCAAAATGGAAGGTATTCTGAACCGAAAATCACTACAGGAAGATACGCTTGCGACTATTGCAAGACATCTTCAGGACCTTGGCGCCCAATTGGCAGAAGAACAAAAAACGGGTTTTCAGCACGCGGGGCGGCTATTGGTTAAGTTTTATTCGAAGGCTCCGATGACTACTAACGTAACGATAAGTTATGTGGTGAGTGGTGCAGGTTGGTCGCCTACCTACGATGTCATTACAACGGAAAAAGGAGACAGTATAATACTTTATTATAAAGCAAATGTTTTCCAAAGTACCGGCGTAAAATGGGACAATCTACACCTCGTTTTATCCACCGGTAACCCTGTTGAAAGTATGGAAGCACCTCATCTTGACCCCTGGAACCTTTTCATACTCAGGAATATAGTGAAAGATGAAAAGGGAGATGTGAACGGAGTAGACCCGGGCATTGTTCCGGCGGCTGCATTTGCAAGTCCTGCAATTGAGGAAGACTCTGTTGCCGAAACCAATACTGCGCAGATACTGTACAGTTGGTCCAGTGCAAAATCTATGAATGACTACGTAAAAACAGATAATGCAGGTGTGAATGCCAGATTTGATATTGAGCTTCCCTATACAATACCCGGCGATGGGCAACAGCACCTGGTGGCAATAAAGCAGTTCGGAATGCCGGCAAGCTACCAGTATACCGGAGCACCCAAAATAGATGAAGACGCCTTTTTGGTCGCAAAAATTGCTAACTGGGAAGACCTGAATCTGCTACCCGGCAAAACTAATATATTTGATGAAGGTGCATACGTGGGGCACGGAGAAATTGATACAAAGAATGTAAAAGATACGCTCGAACTTTCTCTGGGCCGGGACAAGAAGATAATTGTGAAACGCGAAAGAGATAAAAAGCTACGCAGTAAAAAGATGATAGGCACAAATGTGAGAGAGGCATTCAACTACAATATAACTGTGCGAAATACGAGAAAAGACGCCATAACCATTGCTGTTAATGACCAGATACCTGTGAGTAACGACGGGGCAATTACAATTGAGAACAAAGAGACAGGCGGCGCTATCTACGACGAAGTGAATGGCAGCCTTTTGTGGGTATTAAAACT
>CAILMA010000740.1 GCA_903835145.1 uncultured Bacteroidota bacterium | reverse complement strand
TGGTTTGGTGCTGCCTCCTCTGGCACTGCTGCACTACATAACACAAAAGGGGCTGCAAAAAAGTTACTTTACATCTGGCTGTATGCCAGATATCTACAACTCAAGAGTGAACGCTGACCTTTTGTTTATCGGCCCTTCCACTACTGAGCTCGAGTTATCTCCCCGAATATTTGACAGTACCTTGAAGATAAACTCCTACAATATGGGGATCGCCGGGCAACCGTTCCATTTGCAAAAAGCTCTGTTCGACATTTATATTGCCCACAACCGGAAACCAAAAACAATTGTTCAATGCATTGGCCCGTTTGAACTTGCTAAGGCGCGATTTTTACAACTATGAGCAGTTTATCCCATTTGCCAATGACACTACAGTGTACAATTATACCCGGAATCTGGATGGGGCGTTTACCATACCAGAGCGCTTTTTCCCAATGTTTATCTACAACAATAAACCTTCGTACATAAAAAAGGGCATTGCTACCTATTTTCATTTACAGGATATAGATACACCGTTTACCTACAAAGGGTTTAATCCGAGTACCTGCCAGTGGGACAGCTCATTTGAGGCAATAAAACAAAGCGCGCCGAATGGATTTGAGCCGGAAATGAACGACTCCATAAAACGGGAGTTTGAATCATACGTAAAATTTTGCGCCGAAAATGGAATACAATTGATCTTTGTATACCCGCCCTACTATCATGAATACCTGCAAATGATAACAGGACTTCCAGAAATGTACAAATATTACAAAACGCTCGCCAGCCGATACCAAATTCCTATTGTCGATTGCATGGATGACCCAATATCTTACGACAAAAAATATTTTTTTGATGCCAAACATCTCAATTTAGATGGTTCTTTGCTTTATTCTACAAGTCTGGCGCAAAAACTGGCAGGTTATATGAAGCAGGAAAAGGGACTCTATATAGCCGGAAATTCAAGAAAATAAATGATAAATTTGCAATAACTGTGTTGGGTAACCGTTTACTCCTGATTACATGTGTGTTTATTTCTTACGGAAAATCTGAAACGACATGAAGAGAGCACTATTTATTATAACCGGCCTGTTGTTTGTGTTCAATGGGAATTCAAAAGACCGGGCCATGTTTATATACGGAGAGTTAGGGGGAGGCTACGGAAATTTTTCAACTTTTAAGGCCGCAATAAACGGAATCTACAACAATGATTATTGCTTTGGTATAGCCTACTATGGCCAAAGCCGGCGTGCAGACAATATCCCGGCCGATTTTAATCCCGGGCTTGACTACCTTATCGTTCAGCGCCCACAGCAAACGCTGAATACAATCAATATTACTGCCGGGAAAGTGATTTTAACCCAATATAAAATGATAAGGTACCTGCTGAAAGGTGGTATATCTATAGGTTATTGCAAGACCCCCGCCAACTACACTGAAAGCAGCAATGGATATTTGCTCAGCAGCAATTATGATGTTACATACGATTCGAAAATGGCGGTAGGGTTAGTTTTAAATCCTACAGTCGAGTTTCCTTTCTGTCCGGGTTTTGGGCTCAATTTGGGTTTAACCTGTAACCTGAATACCAGCCAAAGCTATTTTGGCGCAGAAGCAGGGCTGATATTTGGGAAAACAAGAAACCGCAGCCGGCACCCAATCCATAAAAATTAGCAGGCACGAAAATTTGTGCTTAGTAAATCTATTTCTCCCACCATTTTGAATTGTAAGCACCCGCAATAACGGTTGGTGCTCCCGGTGTAGGCAGAAAAAGCTTGATATTTTTTTGGGTGGCGTAGGCGATAGTCCGCTCAATAGGCTCCCGCCAACTGTGAAAAGCAAGATTGAACGTACCCCAATGGATGGGCAACATTAATTTGCCTTTTAAAGCAAGATGCGCATTCGTAGCATGGTCTGGCCCCATATGAATATCTGGCCAACCTTCGCCATAGGCACCTACCTCCAGCATAGTGAGGTCAAAAGGCCCGAATTGCTCTCCAATATCATGAAAGCCCGGAAACCAGCCCGAGTCGGCACCAAAGAAAATGTTGTGTTTAGGTCCCTTTATGACAAATGATGACCATAGCGTTTGATTCCGGTTTACAATGCCACGCCCTGAAAAATGCCGTGCCGGAGTAGCCGTGATGCGGCAATCGCCGCCAACGACGGCGCTATCGCCCCAGCTGAGTTCGGTTATCATGTTTTCAGCTACCCCCCAGCTCCGGAGCAATGCACCCACGCCCTGCGAACAAAAGAAGGGTGTATTGCTATCTTTTAAGGCCGAAATGGCAAGGGTATCAAGGTGATCGTAGTGGTCGTGGGAAATGATGATAGCGTCAAGTTTTGGCAATTCAGTGAGCGCTATAGGGTAGGGAAAAAACCTTTTAGGACCGGCCCAGCTTACAAAGGATGCGCGGCCTATAACCGGGTCAGTCAATATTCGCTTTCCGTCAATTTCTATAAGCAAGGAGGAGTGGCCCATCCAGGTGATGCGCAAGCCATCAGGTGGCAAGGTGCTGTATTCGTTTGGGTTGGTAATAAATGGCCCAAGGTGTTTTAAAGGCACTCTTTCTTCTTTGGCATTCATGAACTTCCAGAGCGTCTTGAAAAAACCGCCTTTCATCTGCTCTGTTGGTACTGGATTTAGGTAAACTTTGCCTTCTTTCTGAGCCAGTTGTATCATGATGTGTTGTATAAATGAAGAGCAAATGAAATGAATTATTCGGGAAGCACATCATAACAAAATATTAAAGGTGTAATTTTTTGACTATTGTATGATA
>CAILMA010000739.1 GCA_903835145.1 uncultured Bacteroidota bacterium | reverse complement strand
GATACATTTATCGTTGTGACGAAAGCCCCAAAGGCCAAACACAGATGGTAGTTAATAAATAGGAATATGGAGTGTATAATACTTGCTGGTGGATTAGGTACCAGATTACAGGGTGTAATAGGGGCGCAGCCCAAGTGCATGGCACCGGTTAACGGCAAGCCGTTCCTCGCCTATTTGTTCGAGTACCTGCAAAAGCAGCGTTGCACGCGGGTCCTGCTTTCCCTGGGCTATAAACACAGGGTAGTGATCGACTGGCTGGAAGAAGAAGACTGGTATTTTGAGCTGGACTATGTGGTGGAGACTGAGCCCCTGGGAACGGGTGGCGGTATCCTCGCTGCAATAGAAGAAGCGGCAACAGATAATGTTGTGGTGCTAAATGGTGATACACTATTTGCTGTTGACCTTAGGGAAATGATGAAATTTCATGTCGCAAAAAAAGCAGCAACCACCCTTGCGCTGAAGGAAATGGTGAACTTTGACCGGTATGGAATTGTAAAAACGAAGGGTGATATAATAACTGCATTCGAGGAGAAAAAGGCCGCCGAAACGGGGAAAATCAACGGAGGTGTTTACATTATAGACCGCAATGCTTTTCTCAAAAAAAACCTTTCAGACAAATTTTCCTTTGAGAAAGACTACCTTGAAAAGTATGTGAAAGAAGGCGCATTTTACGGCTACAATGCCAGCAACTATTTTATTGATATTGGTGTGCCGGAAGACTATGCGCAGGTGCAGGTAGACTTTAAAACTATGTTTCCATGAAAATTGCTATCATAGGCTCGGCGCATCCGCTCAGGGGTGGGGGTATAGCTACATTCAATGAGCGGCTGGCGGCTGTGCTGCAAAAGCAGGGGCATGAGGTGGTTATTTATTCGTTTTCGTTGCAGTATCCAAGCTTTCTTTTCCCCGGCAAATCACAATTTACCGATGAGCCGGCTCCCGAGGGGCTTACCATCAAAAGCATCATAAATTCAGTGAATCCACTGAACTGGCTGGTTGCCGGGAACAAGATCAGGAATGCCCGGCCCGACCTCATCATCGTCCGTTTCTGGATACCCTTTATGGGGCCTTGCCTCGGCACTATTCTCCGCATTGTTAGGGGTAATAAACACACCCGAATTTTGTGTATAGTTGATAACCTGATACCCCATGAGGCCCGGCCGGGCGATAAGCAATTCACCAGTTATTTTTTGAAACCGGTTCAGGCTTTCCTTACCATGAGCAAGACCGTGCTGCAGGATGTAAAGGCAGTTACCGATAAGCCGGCCTTTTACTCACCGCACCCTGTTTATGATACTTATGGCGCTGCGCTGAGCAAGGAAGAAGCCTGCAAAAGGTTAAACCTTGACCCTGAAAAAAAATACATGCTGTTCTTTGGTTTTATAAGGGACTATAAGGGCCTCGACTGGCTGCTTGAGGCAATGGCGGACGAGCGCATCAAGAAGGCCGGCATTCACCTCCTGGTGGCCGGCGAGTACTACGATAAAGGTGCTATAGCTGCGAATAACAAGATTATAGAAGACAACGGTTTAACGGACGTTGTGCACCTCTTTACTGACTTTATACCCAACAACGAAGTGGCCCTTTATTTTGGTGCTGCTGATGTGGCTGTGCAGCCTTATAAGCATGCAACCGTGAGCGGAATAACACAGGTAGCCTATCACTTTGAAAAGCCAATGGTAGTGACCAACGTAGGTGGCCTGCCCGAGGTAGTGCCCGATGGTAAGGTAGGCTTTGTAACCGAGCCAAACCCCAAGTCGATTGCCGACGGAATAATTAGGTTTTACGAACCGGGTTCACTCCCCGCGCTGCGCGAAAACCTGCTCACTGAGAAGAAAAAATACAGTTGGGAAACATTTATTGACGTGCTGATGAAATCTGCTTTTTTCGACAAAAAATAGTTGGGTATTTTGGTTTACTCACTTATTCAGCCTGTCAAAATAGGTTCTGCAAGTTAGGCTGAGGTACTTCGGCGATGTTCGTAACCGGCACCTGAGCTGTTTTCTTGAGCTCTGTCGTGTATGTGACAGCTACTCAGTACCTTGAAAATGAAATTAGGTCACAATTTGGCAAAATATCTAAACGTAATGTTCGCAAAGCAACGCGCAAAGGATATTATGTGTCTTTGCGAACTTTTTGGAGACCGCAATGAAAATAGTAATCAAAAGAATCTTTGCGCCTTCTTTGCGTACCCTTTGCATTCTTTGCGGTTAACCTATTTGGGTCTCACTTGTCCAGGTTAGGGATTTTAAACCCAAACCCAGACGCTTTTAGGTAATAGGCCCAATAAAATATTGATCAAACACAATAGCAGACTTGCTTTTGTGTTTTTTTTGTAGTTACTTTGCATTACCTAATTAGGTAAATATAT
>CAILMA010000738.1 GCA_903835145.1 uncultured Bacteroidota bacterium | reverse complement strand
TGTGACTGGAGTTCAGACGTGTGCTCTTCCGATCTCGTGTGCTCTTCCGATCTGAGAATATTTTGCCTATGGTTGTCGCATCGGTGGAGTGTTGCTGCAGGGTGTAGCCGCCGGGTGCATACATATCGAACGTCATGGTGTCGCCCATTGCTGTTGCGATGGAGTCCAACATTCCCGGCATATTATTGGTGAAGGTGTAGCTGTTGCCTATGAACAATATTTTCTTGCGATTGGCAGAGGCACTAAGTGTTGAGAGGAGTAATACTGCGAAAAGGGTAAGGATTTTGTTTGTTGACTTCATTGTTTTTGTTTTAAAATTGATAAAGGATTTCTACAGGTTAAATATAAAAAGGAGCAGCGAAGATACAGCATCCCATAAAAATGGAAACGCCGGTCATTTTGAGCCGGTGAAACAGAAGACGGCAAAAAGAGAAAATGGGTTGGGTAGGAGCGGGCTAAAAAATGCCACCGGGGCCTATTTGGGTGAATTTTGCCTTGAATTTCTGGTTTTTGAAAAGTAATTGATAGTGTTATATTTGATAGAGTTTTGTTGTGTATATTTGACGCAACTTATTCTTGGAGATGCTGATTTTCACGCGGTTAGGTTGGTTGTGGAACACGACAGTTTTCGGGTATATCCGGGCACTGGCGGTATTGTTGACGTTGCCATTGTTGCTGCTCACCTCCTGCTCAAACGACGACAAGAACGACAAAGCATATGCCGAGTTTTTTGATCACCTGGTAAGCACCTACGACAAGAAAGGCGGTCATCCGTTTTTTGAAAAGATAGATTCGGCCTACCGGTCGGTTCCTGACCCATCGGGGTATTTCAGGTTCCGTGCCTGCGGATTCCATGCCCTTGTTTATTACTATGGAGATAAGCAGGACTCTATGCAGTTGTATATTGACAGCTGCCTGCATATTTTGGAACAATACCACCTGACACAAAAATACAGTCATGAATATGCCAATACCCTTAATGGCAAGGGAGACTATTTTTATAATACGGGCGAGATAGAAAAGGCTTTCGAATATTATAGCAGGAGCCTTACGGTTTCGCGGGCGCAGCATATTGACAGCTGTGCTATTGGTAACCTTTCGTACCACCTGGGTATGGTATCTTACCGGCAGGAGAAGTACCAGCTTGCGGCGGGGTATTTTAACGAGGCGTTTATTGAGATAAGCCTTTGTGTGCATGATTCCGGGAACTATTACCGGCTACAGGAAATACTGAGTGATGCAGCGCTTGCTTATGTGCACCTCAATAAGCAGGATACAGCGAGAATTTATTTTTACAAAGCATTGAATTTTATAGATACCGAGGGCAGTAAATATAATGATAGCAGGCGTTTCAGGATACTGTCAGAGACGGCAAGGGGTGTGGTGCTGGGCAACCTTGCCAAGACCTACATAGCTACCGGGGCACTGGATACAGCTGAGCAATTGCTGAAGCAGAGCATAGCTATTAATTCGCGCCCCGGTTATGAAAACAGCGATGCAAAGTATACGAAAATGCAGCTTGCTGAACTTTACTACAAACAGGGCCGGACAGCGGATGTAAACAGGCTACAGCACGAGATAAGAGTAGCGCTGGATACCGTTCCTGATAAGGCTGTGGAACTGCGGTGGCGGCGAATGCAATATCAGTATTACACGTCTTTAAAAGAGTTTGAAACTGCCAATGCTTTTGTGCAGTCATACATAGGGCTGCGGGACTCGCTTGATGTAGCTGCAAAGACACTGAAGAAGACCGATTATGCCCAGCTACTGAAGGAAATGGAGACGCAAAACAAGGTGAAGTTGCTTGTGGTTGATAATGAACTCAAGCGGCTGTACCTGTGGATTTCTTTCGGGCTTGTGGCCGTGATAATAGTGATAATGGGCCTTGTGTATTACAACTACAAGAAAACCCGCAAGAACATACAGGTGCTCACTGTGCTCAATAACCTTGTAAATGTGCAAAAAGCCGACCTTGAGAAAGTGCTGGCTGAGCTAAAACTGATTAATGAAGATAAGGATAGGATACTGCGAATAGTGGCTCACGACCTGCGCACGCCTATAGGAGCTATTATGATGATAAGCAGCCTGATTATAGATGAGGAGATGGATGAGGCGCGAAAGTAAGAGCTTGACATGATACTCAAGGCATCGCAAAGCATGCTTTCACTCACAGAGGAGTTGCTCGAATTTAGTGGAAATGCAAGCGAAAGAAAGGATGTGCCGAAGGAAAATATTGATGCCAATGAACTGGCCCGGCAGGCAGTGGGTTTGTTGTATTTTAAGGCGGCCGAGAAAAAGCAAAACATAAACCTTACGGTAGCTGATGCACCTGCAATAATTTACTGCTACCGGGAGAAGATACTGAGGCTATTCAATAACCTGATAACGAACGCTATTAAGTTCAGCGCCGATAATACTGTGGTGCATGTAACGCTTAAACTTGGGCCGGGGCATGTGCTGATAACAGTTAAGGACAAGGGAATAGGCATACCTCCAGCGCTGCAGGGGCGGATATTTGATTCGTTCACCTCTGCAAAACGATATGGCACTGCCGGCGAGCGCTCTTTCGGGCTGGGGCTATCTATTTGCAAGCAGATAGTTGATGCCCATAATGGCCGTATATGGGTAGAAAGTAAGGAAGGAGGGGGGAGTACATTTTTTATAGAACTACCTGTGGGAGAGCGGAGTGCTTAGAGCGGGTGTGAGCGCGGAGTGAAGTTATTCGTGTGTTTTTCAGAAAAGCGGGGCCAACTGGTTTAAGAAATATTGGAAACTCTGGTT
>CAILMA010000737.1 GCA_903835145.1 uncultured Bacteroidota bacterium | reverse complement strand
CCGTGTGTTGACGGGGCCAGCATCTTGAACCAATCCTGCTCATAAATCAGGTTTAATTGCTTCTTGGTAAGCTTACCTTGCTTCTCCGCGCTTGCGGCTTCATTTCTGATTAAATTTGTCCACTCCGGTTTGAGGAGGGAAATTGGATGTGACGTATTGCTCATGATGCAAATGTAAAGCGATTATAACAAATAGTAAACAAAATACGCAGCAATAAAATTACATAAGATTCGTACTGCAAGGCATTTTGTTAATGACATGTTATGCACGGGCATTTTCGCAGCACGATAAATATCTATGCAAATTTTATCAAAAGTAGTATAATTGCCGAAAGTAGATAGAAAAAAATATATTAAAACCCTTATAGAGCAATAATTATGAAAGGATTTATAATAAGTCGCGGCTAATTTTAGCCAATTGAAAGGATTGGGATTAGCCATTGGGTTGTTGATTTGCAACCTTAAATCATAAAAAACGACTTAGGTTTACATTTTGTTAACAAAATTTATTTAACTTTTTTTTAACATGCTTTTTTTGTTTTTCACAAGCCACTAACCATATATAAGGGAATAATTGCAAATATTCCTATTCTTATTAAAGCAGGAAATTATCATCTTTATGAATGAGAAAATATAGCTGATTTTTTTCTAACTCTGTCAAATATATCTCAACTGATATCAAACAGTCACACACTCATAATGCTGCTGATTTTTTGTCTCATTTTTTACTGACTATAAAAGCAAAAAGCTGCCCGGGAGTTCCCTAAACAGCCTTCCAATTCGCTTGATAATTAACTATTTTATCACTGTAAATTTATTGTAGTATTTATTGGAGCCACTTTGAACAATACACATATAGACACCCGTTGACAAATCATTTACAGAAACGGTAATGTGCTGCAATTTTGTGTCAAAATGCTGAACTGATAATTGCTGCCCAGCCATATTAATGATGGAAAGAGAAAGATCAGGCTCCAGCATACCACTCCAATTAATGTTTAAGTTATTGGAAACGGGATTAGGGTAAACTTGTACCTTTCCTGTTTCTGTAATTGTAGGTGTGCGGGTATTGTCATAAGGTTTAAGTTTATATAACCTTACACCACCGCGTGGGTCACCTACTATCATTTCGAAATTACCATCCCCCGCTATATCTCCTACAGTAGGTGCGCTTCTTAAATTCCAGTTGGCTGCAAACATGCTGCCGTAGTCATTGTAGCCATTGCAAGTAGAGTCGATATAAGAATAGTTGCTGCTGAGCAATGGGTATGTAATAGTTGTATCCCCACTCTGAACGCTATCAAAAAGGTAAAGATTACCTGAGTTGCTACCCATTAACAGATAGTCCTTACCTGTATTGTCAATCTTACCTATGAACGGAGTGCTGTTGCAGCTTATCACCTGCGTAGGGTCGGTCTGAGCCATGCCAAGATTAGGATTAATAAGGCTCAATGACACCACGCCGGCGGTAGAAGAAAGGTTCTGATAGTAGCCCAACGTGCCATAGGTACTGCCTATCAACAGGTCTTTTCTTCCGTCTTTATCTATATCGTAAACAAATGGAGCGGCGTAGCCTCCCACATTAATAATAGTGCCTGTATTGTCCTTTAAGGCCTTCTGTGTTAGCTGCCAAACCGGCGTAACAGAATCGGAGGCAGCCATATTTTTGTAGTAAGAAACTGTGCCATCAATATGCCCGATGATTAAGTCGGTTTTGCCATCGTGGTCGATATCTCCGAATGCTGGCGCTGCACCCTTGAATGCCGAAGTATCTATATTAAGGAAGTTCTTGGTTTGCAGCGTAAAGGATGGGTTACCCGGAGTACTTGTATTCATATAATAAGATATTCGGCTCAGCAATATACCTGAACTCGATTGGTAATAACCATCAGAACCAATGAAAAGATCGGGCTTGCCATCTTTATTATAGTCAAAGAGCATTGGGTAGGCGTTAGAGCCAAGATCAATAGCCTGATCGACCAGGAAAGAGTCTGAGACAAAGCGCCAGTCAGGATGCCCGGCTGTTGAAAAGTTCTTGTAAAACCAAACGGTATGGTAATTTTCAGGCGTAAAACCAAAGCCTGAACCGTTCGGCGAAATCAATAAATCTTTTTTTCCGTCCTGATCTATATCGACATTAAACGCTGCAGGCCAAGTAGGGATTTCAATAGTAGTGCCACCGGTTTGCCACATGGTATCCTGCGATATCATACTATCATGCCCGCCGAACTCGACTTTACCATTTTTTAGAAATGTCATTTCGTTGAAAGAAATGCTGCCGTCAAGATAGTCATAGTCGCCATCCATATCCCAATCAAAAAGACATGGTGTGTTGCCCTGATGGGTTTTCTTGGTCACCCGGTCATGGTCGCCTCGCACTGCATGTAGGGTCGAATTGTCGCAGGACACGCCCAGTGTGTGAGACCGCCAGAAACCCTGGTATACTTTACCCCAGCACCTGTCTTTAAGTGCTATGTAAATACTATCAGCAGGTAAGCCCATCTCCACCTGCATGTTTTTGTAAAAATTCATGTAGCCACCCAAAATATCATAAGAGACAATGTCAAGGTCGCCGTCGTTATCTACATCTACAATAGCCGGTATATCGCCTGGGTTATTAAATGCATTGGCCGGGCCGCCAGCCGAGCCGTCGTTATAATAAAACAGCTCCTTGTACAGGTTAAAACAAAGCTGGTTATGGGAGTTATAATACCCCCTGTAAGCTGTAACTCCCGTTACTCCTTGCTCAAACAAATCAGGAATATTATCATGGTTATAATCGACCATAATCAGGTAATCGACACAAGGCGGAAAATTATTGGCATACTCCGGTACATAAACATACTTAGGCGAACCAACATTTCCTTCATTTATAAATGTCTGAATCCCGATGTCCTTTGTAAAGACAACAAGGTCGGCGAGTCCATCGTTGTTAAGATCTCCCATACTGAATTGGGAATTGTTGAATCCTCCGCAAAAAGGTATGGTTTGCTCATTGCCGTATGCATATACTTTTACGCTGTTATCCGGGTAATACATCATGGATGACGATTGCGCGAACGAAACGCCACCTAAGAATAACAACGACAACAAAAGTAAACAAGGCTTCATAGTGGAAATAATTTATTGGATAAAGTTAGTTGATTCTGTTTTATTGTTGCGGCTCTATTTGGCGCTCTTCATTTTAACATTACTATAAAACGTTGCATTTAGATTATTATTTTCTCTAAAAGTAAAATTCTGTCTACAAAAAATATCTGTTAATCAAAGAGTTCGCTCAAGGGCACGATGTCGTAACCGTTTTTCCTGATCATTGCTATGGCTTCCGGTAATGCTTCGCTGGTGAGTTTAATAGAATCATGTAAAAGGATGATAGCCCCGGGCTTCAGGCGACTTTCAATACGGGCCAACAGTTGCTTTTTATCTTTTGCAACGGTATCCAGCGACCTTATGTTCCAGCCGACAGGTGTATAATTGCCCATCTTTATTGCTTTCGCCACATTGGGATTGGTGATACCATATGGAGGCCGAAACATGGTCAACTTGCGTCCTGTAATGGCATATACCTTTTTATCTACCTCCTGCATGTCGGCAAGCATTTTTCTGGCGCTGAACAGGTCAAACCAAAAATGGTGAGAATTACTGTGGTTGCCAACTGTATGGCCTTCCAGCTCCATCCTTTTTAAAATGTCTTCATTCCCCGGTATGTTTTTGCCAATACAAAAGAATGTGGCTTTAATGTTATTGCGGCTCAACGTATCAATTATAAAGGGGGTGAAGTCTTTATTCGGACCATCATCAAAGGTGAGCGCCACTACCCTGCTGCTGGTATTACTGCTACAAACAACTGGAAGAAAAAAACTCCATCCTATTTTTATGCACCCCAGTATTACGACCGTGCCGTGAAGCAAAAAACAAGGGAGCATCCACAAAAGGCTTACAGAAATGAAAGTCCGGTGAAGGCAGTAAATGCCTGCAACTGAGAGCCCAAGCAAGATATTTGCTATTTTAAACTTCATAAACAGGGCGAAAAATACGCATTATCTGCAACTATAAGGGCAGCTTATAGTGTAAACCACACAAAATACCCTGCTTTATCATGTTGGGTCTGGTGTTGTGAGAAAAGTGAATACCATACCCAATTAGTAACAATGCGATTGGGCAATCTGCTCCCGAAGCAGCTTTGTCCATTCCAATTGTTTTTCTACTACAATGCTGTGATTGGTTTCACCGTCATATTTGTCTTCTTCTGCTACAGCTTCATTTCCAAATTTGGTTTGAAAGTCTTTTAACAGGTCGGCGTAATTTTCTTTAGTAAAATGGGTTTTCCTTATCGTTTCAGCCATTTCACAAGTTTTAAGCGCAGTAATGTCGAAATGTCCCTGTTCATGAGCAAGCAGGTAATCTGGTTGCTCAGCATGTTTAAACCACGATTTAGAAATGCTGAAATACGGACACAACGTAACATGCACATAGATGGTGCCATTCTTCACTTCTGAGTTAAATTCCATTGAAAAACCGCTATTGGTCATAGCCATTTCGTCGCCTTTGCTCTGGCTGGTATCACCCTTGAAATCTGCAATTTTCAGTGGCGTCGTGGTGCTATAAACAATCTTATCTTTATCTTCATTGGAGGGAGCTATAGTCACTGTTGCAATAACAGTATCGTTAATTACAGCCGTTGTTTTGTGTTGCCCCCACCAGTCATCAAGATTTTTTATTCGGCTAATGATTGTTTTGCTGATGAAATTTGAGAGGCTATCAGTTTGATAAACGGGGGCAACAAGGTGCGCAGAATTGGTGAATTCCACAAGTTTCTTTTCGCCGATATAAAATCCCAAAACCAACGTTGCATCAATTGTACATTGATTGCTTGTTTTCCTTCCATCTGCCTTCAACTTCTGTATCCTGAGCTGAACTGGGGTCTGTTTTGGGTCCTGGGTGGTATTGGCGCTCAGGTAGGTTTTTACAGCGTCCGTAATGCCCGGCTGCAATAAGATAGTGTATACAGTCTTACCACCTTGCTTCACAGCTCCAATTTGTTGTGGATCGGGGCCAACATAAACCACATCGCTTATTGCATAAGAAGCTAAATTGTAGGCGTATTTGTAGTTTTCGATTGGCAGGTAACTGGCTTCCTGCGCAGTTGATACGCCAAAAGTGCAACAACAAAGAATTGAAAAAAGGAATAGCCTCATGATGATGCAAAGTAAACAACTGTATAATAATAACAACCGGCAACTGCCCTGAACATTGTTTTATAAAACTACAATTTCGACTAAATATTTCGTGCGTGATTAAGTGTCGTGTTAAAGATTGCGTTAAAAAAACAAAAAATATTTCTCTGAAAATTTGTGTAACTCAAAAGTTACTCATAAATTTGCGTAACTAAAAAGTTACATAATCATGAGCAAGAGCATTCAACAGGGTGCATTTCAAATTGTCGCAACTTAAGCGGCAGCTTTAAATTTAGTTTTTACTAATTTGATTATTTTATTCCATTGACCGTTCATGTTCGTTACTCTGAGATTGAGCATATTTTGGG
>CAILMA010000736.1 GCA_903835145.1 uncultured Bacteroidota bacterium | reverse complement strand
TGGCCGAAGTCCCTTTTTTCGCCATACCACATTGAATCCCATCCGCGGATGATGCCCAACCTGTTACCTATAGGATTACATTTTGACCCATTGTACTATTATTGAGTTATAATTATATTGTTGATTAAGCTTCAGTGTTTTCGGTTACGGTTGCAGCTACAGTGTTGTGGCTATCCACAATGATTGTAACGTGGTTGCTGCGCTTACGCACTCTGTAAGCTCTACCTTGTGGTGCAGGACGCATCCGTTTAAGAACCCTACCACCGTCAACGAATATGGTCTTAACATATAAGTTTGCATCAGCTACATCCACACCTTCGTTTTTTACTCTCCAGTTTGCCACAGCACTCAGTAACAGTTTTTCCAATGGTACTGACGGATGTTTGGTGCTGAATTTCAATGTATTCAGCGCATTTTCCACTTCCAGACCACGGATTAAATCAGCCAGAAGGCGCATTTTGCGTGGTGAGGTTGGACAATTTCGTAAGCGAGCTACAGCTTCCATTATTTTTGGTTTTTTTATTGGTTGCTGCCGGTAATTTTGGTAGCCGGCTGCGACCCAACGAATACTATATTTTTATTTAAGGAGTTAGATTAACGCCTTTTAATGTTTTACTTTATTGTAAGTGCCAGAGGAGCAATTATTGTTTTGTTCCGCTATGACCTCTGAAGTTGCGTGTAGGTGAGAACTCACCCAGCTTATGGCCAACCATGTATTCAGTAACATATACAGGGATGAATTTGTTGCCATTGTGCACAGCGAATGTCTGCCCTACGAAATCAGGCGTAATTGTACTGCGGCGACTCCAGGTTTTTACAACACCTTTTTTTGCTTTGCCTTCTGCTATTGCCATAACCTTTTGTTCAAGATTAGCATCTACATAAGGTCCTTTTTTTATCGAACGAGCCATTTTATATTGACTTATTTATTTGTTTAATGTTACTCTTTACTTTTTGCTTTTAGGGGCAATTGGTGAAAGAACTATAATTTCTTACCGTTTTTCCTTTGGATGATCAGTTTGTTTGATCCCTTAGTTCTGCTTCTTGTTTTTTCGCCCTTAGCGTATTTACCTTTACGGCTACGTGGGTGACCACCAGAAGAGCGACCTTCACCACCACCCATCGGGTGATCTACCGGGTTCATTGCTACACCACGGTTGCGAGGTTTGATACCTTTCCAACGGTTGCGGCCTGCTTTACCCATTGACTGGAGTGCGTGATCGCTGTTAGAAACTATACCTACGGTTGCCATGCAAGTGCTTAACACTTTACGAAGTTCGCCGCTTGGCATTTTAAGTACACAATATTTTTCTTCTTTTGCGTTCAGCTGAGCATAAGTACCGGCTGAGCGGGCAAGAGCGCCACCTTTACCAGGCTGCAGTTCGATGTTGTGAACGACAGTACCGAGGGGCATATTTTTGAGTAATAATGCGTTACCAACTTCAGGAGCTACAGCTGCGCCGCTAATAACGGAAGCACCAACCTGAATGCCTTGTGGGGCGATGATATAACGCTTTTCACCATCGATATAATGAAGGAGTGCGATGAAGGCAGTACGGTTTGGATCGTACTCTATTGATTTAACAGTAGCCTTGATATCACTTTTATTACGTTTGAAATCGATGAGACGGTATTGGATTTTGTTACCGCCACCGATGTAACGCATTGCACGGCGTCCCTGGAAGTTACGACCACCTGTACCATGCTGGTGCTCAAGCAGGCTCTTTTCAGGCTCGTTAGTGGTAATTTCCGCGTAAGCGTTACCAATTCTCCAGCGCGTTCCGGCTGTTACCGGTTTGTATTTACGTAATGCCATTTTATTTTTGATTAGCTGATATAATAGCGAGCGAAAAGCTCAATACTGTACCAGGTTAATAGTTATTTGTTTTGATGACTGACGGGGTTTAGAAATTGTGGTATCGTGTACCCGCCAAGCTATTAATTATAGTTTTAAAGAACTGCTCCGGTGCAATGGGTACCGGTTAATTAATATTACCCTTGTGCAAACAAGTCGATTGTATCGCCTTCAACGAGGGAAACAACTGCTTTTTTGTAAGAAGGTTTTCTGCCTGACAGAAAGCCTGCTTTAGTGTAACGTGTTTTGTTTTTAGCAGGAACAACTATTGTGTTTACATCATTAACTTTAACTCCGTAAAACTCTTCAACAGCTTTTTTAATTTCCAGCTTATTAGCCGCATGGCCCACCACGAATGTGTAACGGCCGCTGCGCTCCATCTGGCGATTTACCTTTTCGGTAATTACCGGCCGTACCAACACTTCTGAAAGTTTCATTTTTTACTTTTTTAGTATTTAGTCCTTAGTACATGGTCTAAAGACACAAATGGTTTCTACTCTTGTTACCGATGGTGCTGTGGCACCTGCGGGGTTTTGTTATTTACGAATTAAGCTTCTTCGGTCAATTCAACTTCTTCGCTGAACATTTTTGCAACTGTTTCAGTGAGAACGATGAGGTTAACGTGAGTGATATCGTAAGTGTTCATGTCGCTAACAACAACGGTCATTGTATCTTGTACGTTGCGGCTGCTGAGGTATACATTGCTGTCATACTCAGGGAGCACCATCATTGTTTTGCGGTTATCGCCACGGAGTGCATTTAAAACATCAACGTATTCGCTGGTTTTAGGCGCATCCATTTTGAGGTCTTCAACAACAACAACTTTGTTTTCTCTTGCTTTGTAAGTAAGGGCGCTCATTTTAGCGAGGTCTTTTACTTTGCGGTTAAGCTTAAAGCTGTAGAGATGCGGCACTGGTCCGTTCACTGCACCACCACCTTTGTACAAAGGGTTACGGATATTACCTTTACGGCTACCACCAGTACCTTTTTGTTTGTGGAGTTTCTTAGAAGAACCTTTTACTTCAGCCCGGGTTTTTGACTTGTGGGTACCCTGGCGTTGAGCGGCGAGGTATTGTTTTACCGCGAGGTAAATACAATGGTCGTTAGGCTCAATATTAAAGATGTCATCCGGTAATGTTACCGAGCGGCCTGTCTTTTCACCCTTTTTATTTAAAACGTCAGCTTGCATGACTTGATTAATTCTGAATTAAAACAATAGATCCGTTACAACCCGGTACAGAACCGCTAATTAAGATATAGTTCTGGTCGGCGAATATTTTTACAACACGTAATGATTTGATTTTGACACGGTCTTGACCCATACGGCCTGCCATGCGCATACCCTTGAATACACGAGAAGGGTAGGATGAACCGCCCACCGAGCCCGGAGCACGGGAACGATCGTGCTGGCCATGGGTTGCTTCACCTACGCCGCTAAAGCCGTGACGCTTTACAACACCCTGGAAACCTTTACCTTTGGTAGTGCCAACGACGCTGACTTTTTCACCTTCAGTAAATATTTCGCAGGTTATATTTTCACCTACTTGTTTATTAAGAGAACAATTACGCATTTCCTTTACAACACGTTTTGGAGTCGTGTTTGCTTTTGCAAAGTGATTGATGAGTGCCTGAGGAGTATTTTTTTCCTTGGCCTCGCCATATGCGATTTGAAGAGCATCATAACCGTCGGTATCAACGGTCTTCTTTTGAGTAACCACACAAGGGCCAGCTTCGATAATGGTACAAGCAGTTTGCTTCCCATTGGGCTCAAAAATGCTGGTCATACCAATTTTTTTACCAATAATACCTTTCATTATTATTATTTTTTAGCTCAGCGCCCGGGCATATTACAGAACAGAGTCTGAACATACGGGATAAGCATTTTTTCAATTTTATTAAAGAACTAAGCAATCTCAATGGCTTATCAGCTTTTGGGCTGTTGCACAATTTAGGTGCTTTTAATTTTCAATCGGCCGGAGGCGAGTTGCCTGGGGCCAGAATGTACTTACGCTTTGATTTCTACTTCAACGCCGCTTGGCAAATCGAGCTTCGAAAGCGCATCGACCGTACGGGAAGAAGACGTGTAAATATCGAGAAGGCGCTTGTGAGTGCACAACTGAAACTGTTCACGTGATTTCTTGTTAACGTGTGGCGAACGCAATACTGTAAAGATCTTCTTTTCTGTGGGCAAAGGAATGGGGCCTGTAACCACCGCTCCTGTATTGCGCACCGTCTTCACGATTTTGTCAGCTGATTTATCAACCAGATTGTGGTCGTAAGATTTTAGCTTTATTCTGATACGCTGTGACATACTTTATAAATATCTTCTATCCCGAAAAATTTGGGACTGCAAAGGTAATGAATGTTTTGGATTGTAGAAATTTATTTTGAAAAAACTGAAAACTTTTTTTTTAAGATGCTTTAAAGAGGTGTTTTCAGAGGAAAATTGAGGCTGGAAGTATGGGATTGCCTGTGGTATTTTGCTGTAAACTGACTGTAATTAATCTTAAGAAAGTGCAAAAGTACGGTATCTACGGGAGAATGTGGATAGTTTTTTGGAGTTTGAATAATATTGAGGGGATTTAGCAACTTTCTAATAGAATTCGTTCACAAATTGGCAAAATATTTGACCGCAAAGTGGGTAAAGTAAAGCGCAAAGAAGGCGCAAAGGATAGGATGGGTCTTTTTCTACTTTTTTGAAACCGCAATGAAATAGAGTTTAAATGAACCTTTTCGTCCCCTTTGCGCTCTTTGCGGTCAACGTTTTTGATTATGGCGTGTCCAGATTGGGGAATTAAAAGGCAGCCATGGTGTTCTGGGTAGTTGGCGAAAAAAATGATTTGACAGATTTTAACTTGTAGTTATAAATCGGTGAATTTCAGTGGTTTTTTTGGTAAGTTTTGTTTTATTACTGTAAAAAGACGGAAAAAAGCTATCGAAAATACTGCACAGTAAACGTTTAAATTTTATATTTGGGTGGCAAACATTTAGGCTATGGTAAAAGGATTACTTAAATCTGGGAAAACATTCGGTGCAGCGCTCATAATAGCAGCCACTGTAACGGCGGCAGCGCCTGCACAGGCACAAATTATAACGACAGTTGCCGGTGACGGATCTGGCGCCTATGCCGGTGATGGCGGCCCTGCAACGGCAGCGTCGATACATAATGCTTATAACATAACACCTGACCATAGCGGGAACCTGCTGATTGCCGATTATGCGAATTACTGCATAAGGAAAGTAACGCCAGCCGGCATAATAACTACGATTGCCGGCAATGGCACCCTTGGCTATAGTGGCGATGGTGGCCCTGCTACAGCTGCTCAGCTGAATTGCCCGGCATGTATAGCCATAGACGCTGCTGGCAACCTGTACATAGCTGATATGATGAACAGTGCGATAAGGAAAATAAACACAGCTGGCATTATAAGTACTGTTGCGGGTAACGGTGCGCGAGGATATTCCGGCGACGGCGGACCCGCCACGGCTGCAAGTATCTGCTTCGTATACAACTTAATAGTGGATGCTGCCGGTAACTTATACCTACCTGATGAAGCAAATAGCGTTGTGCGCAAAGTGAGTGCCGCGGGCATTATTACTACGATAGCCGGCTGCGGTGTAGATGGCAATGACGGTGACGGTGGACAGGCTACCGCTGCAAAGCTCAGCGAGCCATGGAGCGTGGCGCTGGATGCTACGGGCAACCTTTTTATAGCTGACCTGAATGCAGAAGTGATACGTAAAGTGACTCCTGCGGGTGTGATAAGCACTATTGCGGGCAATGGTGTAGAGGGTTATTCCGGTGATGGAGGTCCTGCGACTGCAGCCGCCATAAGCAACCCAACCTGTATTATTACCGACAGGGCTGGCAACGTGTATATTGATGACTACAATAACAGCAGGATAAGGAAGGTAACACCGGCTGGCGTGATAACTACAGTTGTAGGTACTGGTGTTGCAGGTTTTTCGGGCGATGGTGGCGCGGCGACTGATTGTCAGCTGGATTTCCCGACTGGGATAGCTTTCGATGCGAGTGAAAACATGTATATCAGCGACCTGATAAATGAGCGCGTAAGGAAGGTAAACCTTGCTGCTTTGGGTGTAAATCAGGCGACTGCCAATGAAACAAAAATCAGCGTTTTTCCTAACCCAAATAAGGGTGTGTTTACAGTAGCTCTACCAGGAAATACTTCAACTGCAACGGTGACTGTTTTTGATATGAATGGAAAAACTGTTGCTGTAAAGACGACTACCGAGGCCTCTCTTAATGTTGATTTGAGCGGCTACCCTACTGGTCTTTATCTGGTAAATGTGAATGATAATTTTGGACAGCTGATTACGGTGAACAATTAAATTTTTTTCTTCGCAATAGGTTGTTAATCAATATTTTATAGTTGAATAAAATGGATGCTTCGGGAAACGGGGCATCCATTTTTTTATTGTCTGAACCAAGATTTAAGGGATAAACAGGATTAAAGGATTTTTATCGT
>CAILMA010000735.1 GCA_903835145.1 uncultured Bacteroidota bacterium | reverse complement strand
GATAAGAAGATGAAGATTAAGCCGGATAGTATAAAGCCATATGGCAATGCTAAACTTGCGTTTGAAGAATTTCAAGATTCCCGCAAACGAAAATTCTATGTTGACCAGATGAATCAAGACATTGTTGATAGCTTTGAAGCCTATATTGTTGAAACCAAGAAACTGGCGCTCAATACCAAGAGCAAGTACATGCAGGTTTTCATGCTTACGATGAAATACGCTATGCAACTGAAATTGATTACAAAGGAACAATTTTCGGCTTTGCATGTAACAATAATCCGGGAGGAAAGCGATAACATTTATCTGAATGACCAAGAAATACAAGAATTAATAGCTTACAAAAATCCTGAATCACCCCGGCACGAGTATATACGTGACATGCTTGTTATCGGTTGTTGCACTGGGCTGCGTCATTCAGATTTTTCGAGGCTCTCCCAAAAGAACTTCATAGAGTCAAGGATAACAACTATTCAAAGAAAGGTGGGTGAGAAAGTAATCATACCGATACACCCGCTGGTGCGGGAGATACTCAAAAAGTATCCCGACGGCCTGCCTCGGTGTCCGTCAAGCCAGAAGTTCAATGACTACCTAAAAGATATTGGACAGAAGATACCGTCATTGCATAAAGACTTTGAGAAGCGAACCACGAGAGAGTATAAAATTGAAACAGTTGTTTACCAGAAATGGGAACTACTAACTACTCACTGTTGTCGCCGGAGCTTCTGTACTAACGAGTTTTTGAATGGCACACCAGAATCGGTCATCATGGCTATTTCTGGTCACAAGAGCCAAGTAACATTCAGGGCATACATAAAAGCAACTCAGGACGAAAAAGCAGACTTGTTGGAAAAGGAGTGGGAAAAAAGATACGGAAAATAATGGTGACATTTTAATAGAAAAAGGCGGTCAAATTCTGGTCGCCTTTTATTATTTTAGGCACTAATCCACAAGAACTGTGCCTGTAAAGGCTTTCAGGGCAAAAAGTGTTTTAAAAAAATGCCACAAAAAATGCCACAAAAAAAAATAAGACGTTGCAATCGCTTGATTTACAACGTCTTATGAAGAAAAAAGTGATCCCGTTGGGACTCGAACCCAAGACCCATACATTAAAAGTGTATTGCTCTACCAACTGAGCTACGAGATCATGGTTTGTATTGAAACAGAAATGGTTCGATATTTCTGTTTATTTCCCTCATCCATTCCTGAATGGGAGCGCAAAGATAAGCATATACTTTTTACAACAAAATCTTTTTTCAAAAAAAATAAAAAAACCTGCGCAAAGCCTTTACTGGTAAGGGTTTCAAACAAATAATATTTTCTTTTAAAAGCTGAAAAGCAACTTCACATTCAGCAGCCTCGATGTCAAACGATTGGGGACGGCAAAGGTTTTATTGGTACTCTCATCCTGTATCCAGGTATAGTTGAGCGTGTTTTGGATGCCCAGCAGGTTAAATACTTCAAGGCTCGCCCATACGCTGTGCAACAGGTTAAAATAGCTATGGGGCGGGTGCTCATGGCGGTCGGCATCAAGCAGCAGCGCTGAGAACCCTATATCCACTCGCTTGTAGTCCGGCAGCCTGATGATGTCTTCATACAAGTGCCCGCCGGGAGGGCCTATGGGCAGCCCCGTGGCATACATCATGTTGATGTGCACTTTGAAATTCTTATTGCGCCGCAAGTAGTCTTCAAAATACATACCCAGCATAAAACGCTGGTCGTTGGGCAAAGGGAAATAACTGTTGTACCCGGGAATAGTTGCGCTATCGGTTATCTTCTGTGCGCCTTTCAGCAGCCCTATACTAATCCACGATGTGGCATCCTTCACTATGTCGCCATAGAGCCTTACTTCACCGCCATATACATACCCTTTTGCATCATTCTTAGCGGTGTACCTTATGCTTACATTGTCATACTGAAAGGGGTCAAGATCCCACAGATTTTTGTAGTAGGTTTCAAAAGTCACGCGGTAAGGGCGGTTGTAAAGTTTGAAATTTTCATCAACACCGGCTACTATCTGGAACGACTTTTGCGCTTTGAGCTGCATGTTCACATTGCCCTGCATGTCGCGCATCTCCCGGTAAAATGGTGGCTGCTGGTAAAGGCCGGTAGAGAACTTATAAATGATATCGCGCTTCTTGCCTGGTTTGTAAGCGAGTTGCAACCTTGGGCTCAACAGCATTTCTGAATTCAGGAAACTGTAATTCAGGCGCACACCGGCGGACCCCGAAAAACGGCCCGCAGAATCGAGCCTGAAATTATCCTGAAGAAAGCCACTAAGCCGCACGTAATCGAAGTTGGAACTGGAGTTGTAGAAATAATACATCTTCAGGTTTATAGGGTCGTAGGGCTGGTTGAAAGCAGAAGAGTCGCGGCGCTCGTATTCATGCAGGTAATCGTTGATACTGGTGTAGTTTGCATTCACACCAAACTGTATGAAGTTTTTTGCATTGGCATCGTATGAGCCACGGATACCCACGTCGCCAACATTAGCCTGCAGGTAATTGCGTGCAAAATCCTGTATATACCCTGTACCCAGATAGGTTTTTATCTGCCCGAAGTCAGCCTTGCTCTGGTCGGTCTGTAGCTCACCAAAAAGGTATTCGCCGCCAATATCGTAGGTTTCATATTCATTGGTCTGGAAGCCCGATGCCAGAAATTTGAGCCTGAGCTTCGATGAGTCTTTGTGATAGGTGGCAGAAAGGCCTCCAAAGCGCGAATCGAACTGATCGTACTCTCCCCCATCATAAAACACATCGAGCTGGTAAGCCTGATTGAGCACACCAAAACTGGACACCATTGTTTGTGGGAAGAAGGTAAATCGGTTACGTGCATAGTTGCCAATAGCCTCTATCTCCCAGCTGTCATTTATTTTATAGTCAACCAGCGCCTGTATGTCAGAAAACGACGGATTATAAATACCCTTCGTTGGCTGCGACTGTAGTACGTACTGATTACTTTTCTGCCGCGCGCCTATCAGGTAGGTGAGTTTTTTGTTTTTAGATATGCCCTCAAGGTGCAGGCTCGCACCAAGTAAGCTCACCATTACGGAGCCCGCAAAATGGGTCGGTTTTTTATACGTGACATCGAGCACGCTGCTCATCTTATCGCCGTATTTCGACTGAAACCCGCCCACAGAAAAGTTAACATTAGCGACAAGGTCGCTGTTTACAAAACTCAGACCCTCCTGCTGCCCTGTCCTTACAAGGAATGGTCTGTAAATTTCAAAATCATTGACGTAAACAAGATTCTCATCGTAGTTGCCACCGCGCACGCTGTATTGCGAGGTGAGTTCATCGTGGCTACCCACCAGCATCTTTAGTATCTCCTCCACCCCACTTGATACGCCGGGTATAAAGTTTACTTTAGATATCTCAACTTTCACGTTGCCGGCCGCATAGCGGTCCTGTTTATCGGTTACAATTACTTCCTTTTGTATGTTTTCTTTAAGCGTTACATTAAAGCTGTGCACATCACCGGGGCTTAACTCAATAACCTTCCTCACTACGCCAAAGCCCTGTTTGTAATAAATAAGCATCACCTGCTTGCCGGTGGGTATATTGAGCAAGTAATAGCCCTTTGCATTGGTATGGGTCCCGGTTTGTGTTTCCGCATCCACCACCTGCACGTCTTCCATAACCTTGCCGGAGTCATTGCGCACAATACCATCCATAGTTGCCTGCTGGGCAATGGATAGAGATGGAATAAAAAATAAAATAGCGATCAATAAAAACCGATGTAGCTGCATACCCGCTTAATAACGAAAATGTGTAAATATTATTTCCCTGTTTTCAGCCGGGCAATAGTTTCAGTTGGGTTTGGCGATGAAAACACGGTATTACCTGCCACCAGTGCATCAGCACCATCGCGTAGCAACACGGGTGCATTTTCAATGGTAACACCTCCATCTATTTCTATCTGGGTATGTGCGCCGTGCTCCAGTATCATTTTCTTTAGCGTCCTGATCTTGTGTGTAGTCTGGTCAATAAACTTCTGCCCCCCGAATCCCGGATTCACGCTCATGATACAAACAAGGTCTATGTCATTGAGTACATCGCAAAGTAAGCTCACTGGTGTGTGCGGGTTTAGCGCAACACCAGCCTTCATGCCATGTGCCTTTATGAGTTGCAGGTTGCGGTGCAGGTGGGGAGATGCCTCATAGTGTACCGTCAAAATATCGGCACCGGCGTTTGCAAAAGCCTCAATGTATTTTTCTGGCTCCACAATCATCAGGTGCACGTCAAACGGCTTTCTCGCCCTTTTTTTCATCGCTGAGATGATAGGCATACCGAAGGTGATGTTGGGCACAAAGCGGCCGTCCATCACATCAATATGAAACCAGTCTGCGTCACTATCATTTATCATATCAATTTCCTGTTCCAGCCTCAGGAAGTTGGCGGAGAGGATAGAGGGTGCTATTATTGGCATTGTATAAGTATTTTATGTTTTTAAAAGAAAAGCAATTTATTCAAAAGTAGGCAGTTCGGCGAGAACTTACAAGCACAAACTCATTAACAGCGGGTGCATGCGCAACGCGCATTGAAATTACTGATGTACTGTTGGTGAGCCGTTGGGGTTGAGGCCCAATCGTTTCAGCGCAGCCTTCGGGCTTGCATAACCAGTATCAAGCACCAGTGCACGGCGATAATCAACAACGGCCTCTTTCAGCTTTTTCTGCATTTCATTGCATATACCGCGGTCGTAGTAAGCTGTAGGGTTATCAGGCTGTAGCCGAACCACTATGTCGTACTGGCGAAATGCTTTTTCAACAGAATCTTGCTGCATGTATATGTAACCGAGGTTAAAGTAGGCGTCAATATAATGGGTATTCCTGATGATACATTTTTTGTATTCTTCCTTGGCCCTTGTAAAATCATTCGCATTCTGGTAGTAGACTCCGCGGGCAAATATTGGGAAAACGTCGTTACTATCAATTTTATAGGCTTTATCCAGGTATTTTATAGCGAGCTGGTCTTTTCGGGCACTATAAATTAAGCCAAGCTGCACCACAGCCGGCTGATAGTCAGGTGATTGCTCAAGTGCCGTCTGAAAACTGGAAATCGCGCGGGCAGTATCCTTCATATCCTTATAAATCATCCCTTCGAGAAAGTAGGTTTCAGGGTTATAGATATTCTGGCGCTGCACTATATTTAATTGTTCCAAAGCCTTTTTATAATCCTGTGCATAAAGGAAGAGTTTGGCTATTTTCAGGTGTGCAGTAGGCTCTTTGGGGTTTTTAGCTATCGCTTTCTGAAACCAGAATACAGAGCCTTCAATATCCTTATTTTCGAAAAGCAAATCGCCTATGGCACTCAGGTACTCTGCCTTTGTCGTATCGAGTTCAGCAGCTTTTTTATAATCGTTTAGTGCAAGGGTATCCTGCTTCAATTTGTACAACATTTTACCCCTGGTGAAATATAACGATGCATCAGTCGGGTTTTTGAATATTGCATCGGTTATCTGCTTCATCCTTGGGTCACTTTCAAATATAGGATTTTTTTCAACCGTCGGGGAAGTGGTATTTTTACATGCAACAAAAAGCAAGAAAAACAATAAAATGGGCAAGAGCCTGCCTGATGCGCTTCTCATGTTGCAAACTTATCAAAAATGAAGTTATTAAAGTGCCAAAATGGCAAATCAATATTGATACCGGCAAAAACTGAGGTTGATTCCAATCCATGTACTCCTAAATCGCCGCTCATCAAATCGCCAATGAAAGCCAACCTCCCGCAGGCCAACTGAACAAAAAAAACATTACATACCCACTTTAGGTTGCTCATATCAAGCCACATCCATTCAAACTTTGTTTTTCAAACGTTTGCCTTGCCCAGTCCGCAGCCCTATTCAGGAAAGATTGATTTGTCGCGAATACCACCAAGAAATACAACACACAAACCAACGCAACCAAAATTTAATTTAAAAATTGTTGTTGCAGATGCTTTTCTGAAAAATTAATTGCCTTAGGGAAGGTGATCAAATAAAGTACACCATTAAGGATAAATTCTGTAATTGAGTTCAGGTATTTTGCAATGGTAAGATATTCGTTTGGGGTCCAGTTCTG
>CAILMA010000734.1 GCA_903835145.1 uncultured Bacteroidota bacterium | reverse complement strand
AGAAGACCAGTTGAAAAGAATTGGGCAGATTGAATTACCTGAAATAGAACCAATCATTGGCAGCCCAAGCGAACGCTACTACAGGAATAAACTTGAATTCACTTTCTCATCGCAGCGTTACCGCACTTTTGAAGAGATAGGCGAACGCGACGAAAAATTCAAACCAGAGCCCGCACTCGGATTTCATGCACCGGGCCTATTTGATAAAGTAGTAGAAATAAAAACATGCTACTTACAAAATGACCCAACTAATAAACTGCTGGAAGTAGTGCGGGAATATACCGTGGCAAAAGCCCTACCCTACTACGACATAAAGGGACATACAGGCTGGCTGCGCAACATGGTAATACGCGTAACGACCACTGGAGAAGTGTTAGTTAATCTGGTAATGGCATACGAAGATAAAACGGAGCGAGAGGCTATTATGGAACACATTTATGAAAATGTGCCTGGTATTACCTCGCTTCAGTACACTATAAATGGCAAGATGAATGATACCATTTATGATCAGGAAGTTGTGTGCTGGAAAGGGAAACCTTACATAGAAGAAAAACTTGAGGATTTCCGATTCAAAATATCTCCAAAATCCTTCTTTCAGACCAACACCAAACAAGCCGAAGCACTCTACCAGGTGACGAGGGATTTTGCAGGACTCACCGGCGATGAAGTATTATATGACCTGTATTGCGGGACCGGCAGCATTGGTATTTTCTGCTCAAAACAGGCTAAAAAAGTAATCGGAATCGAAGTGATAGAAGATGCAATTATGGATGCAAAGGAAAATGCTGCCATTAATGGGCTTGAGCACTGCTCATTTTTTGCCGGCGATGTATCTGATATTTGCACCGATGAATTTTTTAATATTCACGGTAGGCCCGATGTAATTATAACCGACCCACCGAGAGTAGGTATGCACGAAAAACTCGTAAATCAGCTCCTCAAGATGAAGGCTCCAAAGATTGTATATGTGAGTTGCAATCCTGCAACACAGGCCCGTGATCTTGCACTGCTTGACGTAGCCTATAAAATAACCCGTCTGCAACCTGTAGATATGTTCCCCCATACCCATCATATTGAAAATGTGGCATTGCTTGAATGGCGGGGCCTAACGGCTGAAGTTACTATTCCTGAAAACGACGTGAACGATAGCAATAACGAATAAGTATTGTAAATTTGCACCAATAATATAATCCGTATGAAGTCTAAATACATTAACCCTTTTACTGACTTTGGATTTAAGAAGATATTTGGTGAGGAAGCAAATAAGCCTGCGCTTATAGACTTTCTTAATGCGTTGTTGGGTATAAGCCCGCCCATTACAAACGTAACTTTTAAAAATTCGGAACAGCTTGGAGACTCGGTGATTGATAGAAAAGCTATCTATGATATTTATTGCGAAAACGAGGCTGGTGAGAAATTTATAGTTGAGTTGCAAAAAGCGAAACAAAACTATTTTAAAGAAAGAACAATCTATTATTCAACGTATCCTATCAGGGAACAAGCCGAAAAGGTAGAATGGGATTTTAATCTAAAGGCAGTATACTGTATTGGGATTCTTGACTTCACTTTCGACGATGATAAAAATGGTAAAGATAAAAATGAAGTGGTCCAGAATATTCAACTTCGAGATAAAAGCGGTAATGTATTTTATGAAAAACTGACTTACATATACCTTGAAATGCCCAATTTCAGGAAAAAAGAAAATGAATTAAGTAGTCGATTAGATAAATGGTTGTTTTTTCTGAAACACTTGGAGGATTTTCAGAACATCCCTGAAGTTTTCAGCAATGATGTTGTTTTTGCCGATTCATTTCAAGTTGCATCACTTGCGCAACTCACCGAAACAGAAAAAAATGGGTACGAATACAGTCTTAAAGTGTATCGCGATTTGAAAAATGTAATAGACTATGCTGAAGAAGACGGAGAAAGAAAAGGCTACCAAAAAGGTATAACAGACGGCAAAATTGAAGGAAGCACTGAAAAAGCATTTGAAATTGCGAGTGTGTTGAAAAATTCGGGTGTTTCTATCGAAATAATAATGAAATCGACAGGACTTAACGAGCAACAAATCAACACATTGTAGCTCGAAACCAATTTCAGTTAATCTTCTAAATACAAAAGCACCGGAAAATGATCGCTGTATCCGTTCACGCAATGCGGGCCTATCGTTGATCGGAGGGGCTCCCCCTCATGGTCCTTTTTATGACTTATTAAAAAATCAGGTTTATAAATTTCAGCTGATTCATAGTGCAAATGATTTTTAGTTGCGTGTGTCAACGGCCTGGAAATCATTATCTGGTCGAAAAGATTCCAGTTGTCATCAAATTTTTCCGTTCCCATGCCGCTTTCATAAAAAGTAAGGAACGGATTGTATAACGTGTTTTGGTCAGTGCTTCGAATGTCTTCGCTTCCTTTTAAAACGCCTGAAATACTTCTGTTATCGGGGTTGTCATTAAAGTCACCCATTACAATAATTCTACCATTGGGTATGGCGGAAATGTGCTTTTCAAGCGTTTCTGCGGCTATTTTCCTTTTTGTTTCGCTTTCCTCGCTTTCTTCCCTCCGCGATGGCCAGTGATTAACAAATATGTGTACTGTATCTTTCAGCAACACGCCATAAATATGCAGAATATCTCTTGTTTTGGAATTTTTATTTACCGACGATAAATCAATAGGTATTGTTTCCGATGAAATAAGGGTAAACTGCTCAGCGCGATATAGGAAAGCGATGTTGATACCACGAGGATCAGGCCCATCAGTAATTACATAATGATAATTCAACCTCCTTAGTTCCGCGTGTCCTATCATATCATCAATTACCATCCTACTTTCAACCTCAGCAAGGCCTATAATGGCCGGGAAGATCTTTTTTCCATGATCGCCCATGCTTTGGAAAACAGTGTTGATGTTGTGAAGCTTCCGTTCGTATTCTTTTCGGAAGTATTGGTACTTTCCTGAAGGCGTAAAATCGTAGTCGTTATAGTTACCTGTATGCACGTAGTCGAAAAAATTCTCACAATTATAAAAACTTATCGCAACTTGTTGACGTTCAATAAATTGATTGTCCTTACACCCAGCGACGATAAGTAAAGCAAAAAGCAGTAAAAGAATGCCAAAATGTTTTGGAATCTTTAAATTTTTCCACACCGGAACGAGGATAATTTTTTTTACTATCTTCACCATCTTACACACAAAAATAGATTGAAATGGAATTAAACCAAGCACTTATTGCCGAGCTGCAGATGGAAGCCGCAAATACCAGAAAAATCCTGAAAAGCGTCCCAATGGACAACCATTCATGGAAACCTCATGAAAAATCAATGAGCATCGGCCGCCTTGCCGCCCACGTCGCAGAGTTAGCGAGTTGGGTTACCATGACGATGAAAACGGACGAGTTGGACTTTGCAAATTTTGACTACAAACCAAGGGTACCAACAACTTCCGAGGAATTGCTTGCAATACTGGATCACGACGTGGCCGAAGCTATTGCGATCTTAAACAACTCTACAGCCGAAGATTTCGGAAAAATGTGGACTATGCGCCGCGGCGAACAGGTGTTTTTCACCCTGCCAAAAGCCGTCGTATTGCGCTCATGGGCTTATAACCATACATACCATCACCGTGGCCAGCTGAGCGTTTACCTTCGCTTACTCGATGTGCATGTACCTGGCATGTATGGCCCAAGTGCCGATGACATGGCTCACGCAGCCGCATCGGCCGCAGCTCCTGATGGCAGCAAATAGGCTTTAAAATTCAAATATATTTGGCAGTGAAGGAACTCATCCTTCACTGCTTTTTTTATGCGGTTTGTCCGAAAGGATTCCTGAGTTTCCATTTCCCATCTTCAAGTGAAGAAAAATATAAGGCGAACCAATTAACCACTGCCTGCGGAATATGGCTCGTTTTAAGATAGTAATTTGCTGCCTCCGGTCGTGCGCCAAGACTGGCTTTCGCATCGAATGAGGTCCTTCCAAGTTTTAACTGTTTTTTGCCCAGCTGAATACAACGAGAGAGCCCGGAAAGCAAAATATTAAAATAAAGCTGATGCTCGTTATTTGCTGCATAATCTAACCCAACATAATAAATTTCAAAGGCATCCTGGGTTATAAACGCGGTATAAAAAGCGACCAGCTCACCGTCTATAAAGTAACCCCAAAACTCGAAGCCACTCCCGTAAAGGGCTTTCAGATCGGCAAAATGTGCAGCATCCACCCTATCCAGCCGGAACTTCTGGCTGGCAACGACTTCACTAAATAATGTTGATATTCGGTTTGTATTTTCTTTTATCTCATCAAGCCCGAGCTCCTTGAGTGTTACCGCATTGCCGGAAGTGAGTATCTTGTTGGCTCGAGACCTGTATTTCCGTGTCAATTGAGCAACGTATCCTTCAATATTTCCCCAGCCCGGATCTACCTCCATCACCATGGTAGCATCATCAAAAGGCTGCTGATAGCCAAGTTTTTCTAACCATGCATTTGTAACCGGGGTAAATGTTAAATCCCTGAGTACAAGTGCCGTAGCACATTCTTCGCTTGCTATTTTTTCCGCTATTGACGCAACCAATTCTGTTGCTTGTTCGTCGCTGCATTGGGTCCTGTCAAAACAATAGGATGGTGTTCCATTACGCAATACATTACCTGATATAAGAATCTTCACCTTCTTTATGTCAAGAAAAAACTTCACGATTCGTCTTGCAAAACTCTTGTTGTTTTCAAGATTGAAATTCGCTGACTGTATTGTAAAAAGCTGGAAGTAGCAGCACAAAACAGGAACATTCTCCTTATACACAACTGCATATCTGAAACCGGTTTCGGCCATCGATTGCTCCAGCGATTGCAAATAAGGTATTGATAGCTCAGGCTGGTTAGTAAAATTAAGTAATTCCAGCGCCGTTTTCACACCTGTAACGCTGTACTCAAGTTTGTATTTAAACTCTTCGGCGCTACTTTTTTGCCTTGAAAAGATTTTCTTTACGCAATTGGAAAACAAGCAGGAATCATAAAGACTTACGTCGGTAAGTAATGCTGATGAGCGGCGGTACATCTAAATCTTTTTTTCAAAAGTAGGGCAAAAAGAATCAATAATAATATAAAAGAAACGCTGAGATAATTGGGGTATCCCACAGTACGAAACTGCCGCACGTATATAAAAAAAGCGGCCCGTTTGAGTCCGCTTTTTTATATAAAGACAAATCTGTTTACAACTGATTTTCAGCTCTGAATTCCTTCATAATTTTGAAACTTGAAGAGCATCCGAGCCGTGTGGCACCTGCATCTATCAACTCTTTTGCAAATGCATAAGAATTGATACCCCCTGAAGCCTTTATGCCTATTTTGGGCGACAAATGGCTCCTGATAAGTTTAACTGCGTTTACAGATGCGCCTATATCAGCAAAGCCCGTTGACGTTTTTATGAAATCAATCTTAAAATTACTGTACAATTCGCAGCACTTAATAATTTCGTTGTCTGTTAGAATACCGGTTTCAATAATAACTTTCATTACTTTTCCTGCATCCTGAATAGGCTTGAGGCAAGCGGCTATTTCTTCTTCCAGTAACCGCCAGTTGTTGTTTTTCAGTGCACAAAGGTCATGAACCATATCCAGCTCATCAGCGCCCATTTCCAACGCATCGTTTATCTCCCGCAGTTTCACGTCGGTAACATTGTAACCCAAAGGAAACCCGATAACTGTGGCAATTTTTACACGCGAACCATCCAATAATTTTTTAGCATCCGAAACATACTTAGGTGGGATACATACAGCAGCGAAGTTCTCCATCGAAGCCTCAACGCATACTTTATCCACGTCAGCAAGTGTGGTCGTCTGCTTCAACACGGTATGATCTATGTAGGAAGCGAGATTTAAAAGCATTGTGAATTTAATTAATAAGTTACAAAAACACCCCTAATTTACGCCAATTATTTGATTTTTAAATACTATCCGCCAATTATTTAATGAATATCACAAAAAAATTCTGCGGAAAATTAAACCTTTAAAATCAAAATATTAACATACGTTAGGTTACCCTTTAAGATTTTTAATTATCTCAAGTGCGAACTCGCTGGTTTTCAACAAAGTAGCATCATGCATCAAATTATAAAAATCGATCGTAACACGTTTACGCTTTATTGTTACCGCCAATGCTTCTTCAATGTTTTGTGCAGCTTCGTGCCAGCCTAAATATTCAAGCATCATTACACCACTCAGCAACAAAGATGAGGGATTCATTGTATTTGTGTTTGCAAACCTTGGCGCTGTGCCGTGCGTCGCTTCGAATACAGCATGACCAGTATTGTAATTGATATTTGCCCCGGGCGAGATACCAATACCCCCAACGGCAGCGGCAGCCGCATCGGAGATATAATCGCCATTAAGGTTAAGTGTAGCAATAACAGAATAATCCTTTGGAGACAATAATATCTGTTGAAGGAAATTGTCGGCTATTACGTCCTTTATTATAAGTTTGCCTTGAGCTTCTGCATTTTTGAGTTTTGCATTTGCAGCATCCTCACCTTGCGTCTTTTTAGCATTTTCCCATTGACCCCAGGTATAAACTTGATCACCAAACTCGCGTTCAGCCAGTTCATAGCCCCATATTTTAAAAGCACCTTCAGTGTACTTCATTATGTTGCCCTTGTGTACAAGCGTAACAGATGGTGCCTTCTGAGCCAATGCATATTCTATAGCTGCACGGATAAGACGCACGCTACCCTCTTTTGAAACCGGCTTTATGCCAAAAGCGCTGGTTTCCGGGAAACGTATTTTTTTACCTGCTCCCAGTTCATCGGTAAGAAAATGAAGTAATTTTTTTGCGTTTTCTGAACCTGCTTCAAATTCAATTCCCGCATAAATATCTTCTGTATTCTCCCTGAATATCACAAAATTTACATTTTCAGGGTGCAGTACAGGCGATGGCACACCTTTGTACCATTTTACTGGTCTGAGGCATACATAAAGGTCGAGCTCTTGGCGCATAGCCACATTCAGCGAGCGAATACCTCCACCAACAGGTGTTGTTAACGGACCTTTAATAGATACAAGGTATTCCCTTGCTATATTCATGGTTTCTGCTGGCAGCCACTCCCCTGTCTTGTTAAAAGCTTTTTCACCTGCAAGAATTTCCTTCCATTCAATTTTCTTTTTGCCGCCGTATGTCTTTTCAATGGCAGCATCCAAAACCATCTTACTGGCGCTCCAAACATCCGGGCCAATGCCGTCACCCTCTATAAAAGGAATAACCGGACAATCCGGAACATTTAGCTGACCATTACTCATGGTTATTTTACTCGGTGTCATTATATTGTTCTTTTTTTGAGGGTGCGAAGATATTCAAAAAACAATCGCGCCCTTTGATGCTGGTCATTTGCTATAAAAAAAATATGAAAATCCATTTTCGGCAGAGGCAGCCACCGAGTTAAATATTTCTTTTTACCGGTATCCATATTTCTTCTTCTGATTCGGGATCGTTATTTTTATATTTTGCACCAAGTACCTCAAAATGAGGCCTTGAATCGAGCAGGAAACCCGATTGCGGCAACCATAAGCCGAAAATATATTGAAAGACTTTTCGCGCTTCAGCGGGATTGCCTTTGTATTTAAAAACAGCATAAAGGCCACCGGGCAAATGAACGCTTAGCATTTGTTCGGGAATTGAAGCTTTGTCCGAAACCTCAACCAGAGCCCATTTTTCAAACATCATAAATGGATCGGGGTTAAAGATATCAAAACCGGGAGGGTACACCTGCAAACTGTAGAGATCATTGGATAGTGCGCCGGCAATTGTTCCCTTTAGCGGCACGAAACTTTTCCACAATTCCGGGGTTTTATTTTCAGCAAATGACATTTCCATTTTTTTACCGGCCAAAGTTTTGGGTGCCAGCGTTTTTATTTCCGGAATCATTTCTATCGCGTCCATTATCTATTAGCGTGTTTTCTGCTTGCCGGTAAAAATATATCATTAATTTTTACCAGCAATTACGTTCCACAGTGCCACGAGTTTTAGCACAGAAAAATCTGAAATTGAAGTACCAATTCACTTTGATTAAGGCAAATTAAACCGCCTTCTTATACAATACAATGACAAAACTACCTGCGAGTTAAGCATTAAAATAAAGCTGATAAAGCGTCAGAATTTTTATTCACACATTTAGAAGTTAATTTATTATTTTTGCTGCCTGTTTTATAGATCGGAAGAGCGTCGTGTAGGGAAAGAGTGT
>CAILMA010000733.1 GCA_903835145.1 uncultured Bacteroidota bacterium | reverse complement strand
TAGGTACCAGTATTGGTATAAATATGTGACGGATTAACTGAGGTACTTGTAGTACCATCGCCAAATGACCAGGCATAAGAAGGACCAGTAGCTACAGACGCATTTGTAAAGTTAGTAGGAGTGAGCTGGCAGGCTACCACAGGCGATATAGTGAACCTTGATGTATCAGGATGCCTCATATCAAATATTTTCACGACGCTGTCTATACAATAGAAACTATGTGCATACAACTTAACTGTGTCAATAGCTTGAGTAACATAAACGTGCGTAGGGTCAACGAGTGCAGACGAAGTACCATCGCCAAATTCCCACAAATAGTTAGTACCATTATAAGTAGTATTGTGGAATAATAATGTATCTCCATGACAACCCCAATGTGTTAAAGTGTCGAAATGCGCTCTAACGCTATCGTAAACAGTAATTGTAATTGGAGACCTGTCCCCTTCGCAGCCCAGTAAGGTTTGGCTTGCCCAGAATGTGTAGGTACCAGGGTAAGCTGTATTAACCACCGGCGCGACAGATGAGCCAGTACCACCGGAACTTGCTGCATACCAAAGGACAGAACCCGTACCAGTTGCATAAGTAAAAGTGTTCCATGTTGCACCCGGGCAATAAGAACCCGGATCGTCAGTAATAGAAGGAGGAATTGGTTTTGGATTAACAGTTACCACAACCGGGTAACGCGCACTCTCGCAATTATTAATAGTTTGTGTAACATACCAAGTAAATGTGCCCGCAAATGTACTTGATGGCGTAGGAGCAATAGTAGAACCCGAGCCACCTGTTGCGGAGGTATACCAAAGAATATTAGAACCTGTAGCACTCAACGGAACTGTGGAAAGATACTGGCAATAGGTTGGATTAGTATAAACTGGCGCACCCGGCGTTGAGTGGACAACTACCGTGGATGTAGCAGTACTTACGCAACCGCCATTGTCAACCAATATCGTATAGTCTCCCGAATCTGTAACAGCGCACGAACCGATGTAGGCATTTGCTGTAGTTGCAGTAAAACCACCCGGACCAGACCAGCTGTAGGTGATGGACGAACTACTAAGCGTATCATGCAAGGTTACAATAAGCGGATCTCCGGGACACAATGGACCATTGTTGGTCAAGGAAATACGTGGAGGCGGCACAACAGTAAGAAGGAATGTTTTTTGATTGCAACTTCCCATAAGGGTAGTGTTACCGGTAATTGTGTACGTTATGGTACTGGTAAGCGCAGTCAAATCAAGAACATTGCTCACGCCGGTTGTACTTGACAAACCTATAGCAGGAGACCAAGTCCAGTCGCTCCAAGTCCAGTCACGGTCAATAGCATGAGAAATATCAATAGGAATGGTAGAACCGGAAGTTACACAAGCAATAGTATCAAGGGAATCATAGGCTGTACCGCCGATTACCATTTGAGGATTAGCAAACGCACTATCGATACCAGTAGAATCGTTGTAAATATATGCATAGGAAATAACTGTGCTATCATATGCAGGAATCGTTCCGATATTATAAATAAGTCCAATAGCAATATCGCCGGAATGGGTTGTCTTAATACCTGTATATTCACTTCCAAAACAACTACCGGAACCAGCCCAAACAGGAGCTAAGCCACTACAGGATAATGGCCACGATGTAAATATCAATGCTTTAGCACGGCAGTCTTTAGTGCCAAGGCTATAAGGCGCAGGAGGAGTACCTGATGCAGAAGAACTACCTGTTGCATATGCGGTTACCATCACTCTATGGAAGTAATCGTTCTGATATGCAACCATATTCAAAGTAGTGAATGAACCACCCGACCATGATTCATCATTGTCCGGGTCACAACATCTCATGTAATAGATGCCAGTAAGGTCAGAACCAGAGTTGTTCACCATAACAGTGGTTACAATAAGCGCAGAGCCAAGTGTATCTATCCTGTATTCGGTTCTCAATGTTAACGCACCAGAAGACATAGATCCAAGCCAGTTACCTACCAGGGCGCCGCCGGTACTGGAATAGGAAGTCCAGACACCAGTGAGTCCACCGGACCCTGAGTAGCCGCATCCACTCGAATTAGCAATACCGAGTGAGCCCCCAACCTGAATACACCATTCTTCCCATGGGCTGCCGGGCAAAGTATAGTCGCCCATATATTTCGGTGTACCAGTACCCCAACCGTCTTCCTGATAATCATAAACGGAAGCCAGTGGCGTGGACCCGCCGCAAGGAGGTGTGCCGCCGTGGGGGTGATAACCTGATGGTGCATTGATACTGGAACCCAAGGCACCAGTTTTCTGTGCACCAATCTCCAGGTATTTTCCCTGCAAAAAGAGATTACCAGTAACAATCTGCGCCTTGGCCAACCCCGCCAACAGGCTTAATGCAACTGTTAAGATCAAAAAGGATCGAGTTCTCCTCATAGTATTAAAATTGAATTTTATTAACAATATCTTCTAAAAAAATAGCCTGCATACAATGCTGAAGCCAATTTAACTAAACTTTTTTAGTCGTCAATAACAGCTTTATCCATATCATTTTGGAATAAAGCAACAACAATGAACAAATATATTACAAATATAACGAAAAGAATAGGGTATGGTAAAAAAAAAATCAGATTTTCTTAACAGGGTTTAGCTTTATTAACTATCGGCTACAAAAACACTTTACATAGCAGATGTTTTATGTTTTATTTGTATTTTTAACTATCTAATCAGGGTCAAATTCCCGTGTTTTGTGACGATTGTCCCCTCAGTTGTTACAGCCTGCAATTCATAAACATATACTCCAAATGGTTGTGGCTGACCTTTGTAATTCCCGTCCCAACCCTGATTGACGTCGGTGGTCTGGAAAACCATGTTACCCCACCGGTCAAAAATCCGGAAATAGTTTACAGCAGCAAGGCCATTCAACAGTATCTTAAACTCACTATTGGTTGTTCCGCCCGGCGTAAATGCATTCGGGGTTGCTATCAGCGACTCTACGTCCACAACTACATTTATTGAATCCTGCGCCACGCAGCCCTGATTGGTAGTAGCTGTTACATAGTATTCGGTGCTGTTAGCAGGAGCAAGTATAGGGTTAGACACTGTTGCGTCACTCACACCAGCCGGCGGAAACCAGGCAAAGCTGCTGCAATTGGTGAGCGACTGAACCTGATACGTGTCGCCCGGGCGCAGAACAACGGTATCCGGGATATCAATAACAGCAGCGGGAAATACAGTAGCTGTGAAGTTAAGCGTGTCTTTACACCCGTGAACGTCAGTAGCAATAATGGTGTAAACTTGTGATGCAAGAGGGCTGATAATGGGCGCATTACCGAGGCTATCGCTCAGATAAAAAGAAGGAAACCAACGGTAAGTAGTACCGGCAGTGGCAACAGGTGCAACCGCTACAGACTGGTGCGGACAAAGCGAAACATTGTCAGGCGCAAGGGAAGCAAAATTACCCGGGAAAACTGTAATGCGCACTGAATCAATACCAGTACAGCCACCAGGAGTTGTAACCTTAACATACATTGTGCTGCTCGTTTTACCACTGAACACAACTGTTGAAGTGGTTGAATCGTCGAGCAACGTGCCGGGTGTCCATGCGTAAGAATAACCACTGTACCACTGAGGTGAAACATTTGCAGTTAAATGCATTGTATCATAGATACACATAGACCGGCTGTTGCTGATGAAAACTTCAGGAGTAGGCTGAACTGACAAACGCAGGGTATCGTGAATAGCAGGGCAAAGCGCATAGGTAGCTGTTACTACGTATGTAGCAGAAGTATCGGGAGTGATTAACGCATTAAGCACGTTTGAGATGGCAATACCCGCCGTTGGTATCCATTGGTACGAGAATGCAGGATCGCCCGTGCCTATCACCTGAACAAGATGACCCGCACAGATCATAGTATCGGTTGGGTGAATGGATAGTACATCAGGAATAGTATGCACGGTAAGCGATGTAGTTGAAACGCAGAGCGCATCGGAGTCTGGGTAAACAACAACAGTGTAGGTAATGTCGCCCGGAGCAGTAGGTGTAACCATAGGGTTCGATATGGTAGCATTATTGAGGGTAGCTGAAGGTGACCAGGTATAGGAGTATGGAATACCACCAGGGGCAGCATACACATTGAGCTGCGCCGGAATACCATTGCAGGTTCTTACTACGGCAGAGTCAAGCGTGAGCACAGGAGGGCTGTATACATTTATGGTAAATGACTTCGATACGCTCGGGCAGCCTGATGCCGATGAAGCTGTAACAACATAAGTTGTGGTAGAAGGTGCTGTAATTACAGGCTCTGCAATTGCCGGATTAGAAACGCCGGTTGTTGGCGACCAGTGATAATTAAGAAGTGGAGGACCCGTGATTGAGGCATTCACTGAATTGCCTGAGCAGATATTGGTGTCCCTGTTATTTAATGTAAAGTCAAAAATACCGTGGGTAAAAGTAACGAGATTAACTACAGTATCGCAAGCGCCAGATACGTTGACTCCTGTTATGGTGTAGGTAAGTGGTGTTGTGATTCCTGTAACGTTGATGGTGTTCGAACTGGCACTGTCATTGGCTATAAGGGTATCAGGCAGCCACTTCCAGCGATAGAACGCCGCACTACCCATAGATACCACAACAGAATCGAAATTATAAGTGCAAAGGTTGATGGAGTCTCCGGAATTGAATGTATAACTGTTTACGAGAAAGGAAGACTGCGTAGCATCGAGCGCGCTATCAATATAGGCCGCATTCAAAATATATGCATAGGTGAATGAAGTACTATCTCCGGGGGCGATAGTGCCGATATTAAATTCAAGACCAATACCTACGTCTTTTACATAGGTGAAACCAAGACCATAATGGAAGTCAGTTGATTCGCTGAATATCTGACTCAATGGGTAAGCACTTCCTGACGCATCAGTAGGAGCAAGCGAATTATTAAAAATCATGCACTTGGCACGGCAGTCTTTTGTGCCCAGCCCAAGGTAGGAATGAGTGGCAAAAGAAGAAACAGTATCAACCGCAGATACGAGTACTTTATTTTGCGCATCTGGCAACTGGTAGGTTATGTTATTGCTGGTAGTGTATCCGCCGCCGCGGGTTTCTGCGTTATCCGGGTCCACCGTACGTATGTAGTAGATGTCGTTTACTGGTGTTGCACTGGTATTTGTAAGTATTACGTTAACAGTAAAATATAGTTTTGAAGTATCAAGCGTTGTTGTTTGCCTGATGGCTATTGAGCCTTTAGAGCCGGTCCAAACACCCTTGCTTACTCCACCGACAGAGGAGTAAGAAGTATTTGTGCCAGAGAGTCCGCCATGGTACCCGGTTGTATTGAAGCCTGGAGATGAGGTCCAGTAAGTGGGTATATAAGCATCAGCAAGGGATCCGCCTATCTCTATGGCCCAGCCTTCCTGAGGGTTCCCCGGAAGATAAAAGTCGCCAAAGTAGGGAGGGGAGCCCACTGTCCAGCCATCGCGACCGTAGTCGGCAACGAAACCCAGAAAATTGCCGCTTGTAGAAGCAGTACCTGCACCGGGGTCGTAAAAGTTAAAAGTAGTACCAGCGAGGAATGGATGATAAGTAGCAGGTGCGGGTAGCGTACTGCCATAGCCTCCATTAGGAGCGATGCCGATTTCCACAAACTTCCCCTGAAGGAATACGCAATCTCCAACCATTTGGGCATAGCCGGGATTGCTCATAAGAATGAATAGGGTCAATACCAGAAAAGAAATTCTATTATGTTTCATAACTAAAATCCTTTTTACCAACCGATTTACAACCCAAACAGACACAAAACAATCAAAAACAATGAGTTATAATCGCAATAACATCGCATTTGTCTGACTATTAAATTTGTGTCAATTAACAGACTTCTGCTTGATTATTAAAGACACTATATTTTTAAAAAACGTTGGCTTCTTGAGTTAAAAAATTCAAAAAACATTCATTTTCATGACTGATAATCGGCATGCACTAATAAAAAATGTGTTACCAAATGAGATATAATGAAATAACAAGTTGGTACAAAACAGCTACCCTGCATTATTTTTTAAAATAAAAAGCCGGAAGATTCTTGAAGAACATTCCGGCAAAATATGTGCTAATAAATAATTTATTAAGCTATTTCCAATTCTGGCAGCAACCTTGGTCTGTATTGTTTCATGGCATTGGCTATGGCAGCAATGTGCGCAGGCGTGGTGCCGCAGCAGCCACCAACCACATTCACCCAGCCCTCTTGAGCCCACTGAGCTATAATTGCAGCTGTTTCTTCCGGGCTTTCGTCATATTCACCCATTGCATTAGGTAACCCGGCATTGGGGTAAGCACTCACGTTGCAAGCAGAGATTCCGGCAAGCTCCTCAACGTGCGGCCGCATCTGGCTTGCACCAAGGGCACAGTTAAGGCCTATACTTACCGGGTTAATGTGCATTACGGAGATATAAAACGCCTCCAGTGTTTGTCCGCTGAGTGTGCGGCCGGATGCATCTGTTATTGTACCGGAAATCATCACAGGCAATTTCTCCTTGCCTGTAGTTCTGAAATATTTATTCAGCGCATATATTGCCGCCTTAGCATTCAACGTATCGAATATCGTTTCTATGAGCAGGATATCTACACCGCCTTCAACGAGTGCGCTAATTTGCTCATAATAGGCATCAGCCACTTCGTCGAACGTAACTGACCTGTAGCCCGGGTTATTAACATCTGGAGATAAAGACAGTGTCTTATTCATTGGCCCTATAGCCCCTGCAACGAAGTAATGAGCCGGATTGCGGTCAGGATGCTCACTCAGAAACTCATCTATGGCTTGCCTTGCTATCGTAGCTGCCGCAACGTTGATCTCTGTTGCAAGTGCCTGCATATTATAGTCGGCAAGGGAAACTGACTGGCCATTGAATGTATTGGTTTCGAGTATGTTAGCTCCCGCCTCAAGGTACTCTTTATGAATAGCTTTTATGATATCAGGCCGTGTAAGGCAAAGTAAATCGTTATTGCCCTTAACGTCTGACGCCCAGTTCTTAAAACGCTCTCCCCGGTAGTCGCCTTCATTCAGCTTGTAGCGCTGCACCATGGTGCCCATAGCACCATCAATAATCACTATTTGCTCACCGAGCAATTTTCTGAGCCTGTTTTCCTTATCAGTCATAGAACGAAGTTATGAAGTGTTGATAAAATAATCCCCTTGCTGGCTGGTTCTTTCAACAAAGTTCTGAAGAATTAAGATATCATTAAAATTAAATCTAATTCAGGTGAAAATTTTAACTATTTTCGCCCTACTGCGTACAACAAAAGTTGTGCTGATAATTATTTTTTATACCTTAGTGCCTGATGAAACATTGGATAAAGATAGTTTTAGTTATTACGATTTTTACAGCTATACTCAGTAGCTGCCGCTCCTATGCCCCACCGAGGACACATCACGTATTCGTTATACCGGAACACAGGACCCGCCATCACTGGGGCGCACCAAGGACGAACTCAGTAAAAGGAAGGTATTGGGGCCAGCACAGATACGGGCCAAGGCCTAACAGGTATCGCGGGCATTACAGAGACTAATTGCAGGTTTACAACCAACAATGTGAAGGGATTTAAACAAATCCCACACAAATATTTTGTTTTTCAGGTTTGTTACAAATAATAAGCGGGCTGCACTTTTTAGGTGCAGCCCGCATTACTTTATATGTTTTTACAACTCCTTAAACTCCTGAATGGTCTCAGTTGCAGGATTATTCACGAAAACGATTCGTTTTTCTTCCTCACTGTAATCAGCCATTACATTGTCACCTGCCTTTATTCTGTGGTTAAGAATTTCTTCGGCCAATGGGTCTTCCAGGTATTTCTGCACGGCCCTGTGTAGCGGCCTTGCACCAAATTGCTGGTCGTAACCCTTCTCGGCAATGAATTTCTTAGCTTCATAAGAAAGCGTCATGGAGAAGCCTAAGCTGTTGAGGCGCTTCATCACATCCTTCATTATGATTTCGATAATCATTCCAATGTGCTTCTCTTCAAGAGAATTGAATATGATCACGTCGTCAATTCGATTGAGGAACTCTGGCGAGAAGGTGCGTTTCAATGCTTTCTCTATTACACCCTTGTTGCTGTCTTCAATGTTGCTGGTTTTAGCAGATGTCGCAAAGCCTACACCCGCACCGAAGTCTTTCAACTGGCGAACACCGATATTCGATGTCATGATGATAAGCGTATTCTTGAAATCAACCTTGCGGCCAAGTCCATCGGTAAGCTGACCATCATCGAGTACTTGCAACAGAATGTTGAAAATATCCGGATGAGCTTTTTCAATTTCATCAAGCAGCACTACTGAATAAGGTTTGCGCCTGATTTTTTCGGTAAGCTGGCCACCTTCTTCATAACCTACATATCCGGGAGGAGCGCCTATGAGCCTGCTCAGGGAGAACTTCTCCATGTACTCACTCATATCCACCCTTACAAGGGCATCGTCGCTATCGAACATGTAGCGGGCAAGTGCACGTGCAAGTTCGGTTTTACCTACACCGGTTGGCCCAAGGAATATGAACGAACCAATAGGCTTGCGCGGGTCTTTCAACCCTACCCTGTTGCGCTGTATTGCTTTTACTACTTTGTCTATTGCTTCATCCTGACCTACCACCGCACCACGGAGGTCTTCGTCCATCCTGCGGAGTTTGTTGCTTTCGGCTTCTACCATGCGCATAACAGGGATCCCTGTCATCATGTGTATCACCTCAGCAATAGCCTCTTCGTTAATAGGATATCGCTTGTGCTTGGCTTCCTCTTCCCACTCCGCCTTGGCCTTGTCCAGCTCTTCGCCGAGCCTCTTTTCCCGGTCGCGGAGTGCAGCAGCTTCTTCAAAACGCTGGCTTTTTACTACCTTATTCTTCTCCTGTTTTATGTCCTCTATTTTCTTTTCGAGGTCCAGAATATTTTGAGGTACGTTTATGTTTTTAAGATGCACGCGCGCACCTGATTCATCCATTACATCAATGGCTTTATCGGGCAACAGGCGGTCGGTCATGTAGCGGTCGCTGAGTTTTACACAGGCCTCTATAGCTTCGGCATCATAAATTACATTATGGAAATCTTCGTATTTCGACTTAATGTTGTTGAGGATAGTAATTGTTTCCTCTACACTTGGTGGTTCTACCAGTACTTTCTGAAAGCGGCGGTCAAGCGCACCGTCTTTCTCAATGTACATGCGGTATTCATCAAGCGTTGAAGCACCTATGCATTGCAGGTCACCACGGGCAAGTGCTGGTTTAAAGATGTTAGAGGCATCGAGTGAACCAGATGCGCCACCTGCACCTACAATGGTATGAATCTCATCAATGAAAAGAATCACATCACGGTTTTTCTCCAGCTCATTCATAATGGCCTTCATGCGCTCTTCAAACTGGCCACGGTATTTTGTGCCGGCTACAAGAGCAGCAAGGTCAAGGCTAATCACCCTTTTATCAAACAACACACGCGATACCTTGCGCTGAACAATGCGCAGTGCCAGACCTTCAACGATTGCTGTCTTACCCACACCAGGCTCACCTATGAGGATAGGATTGTTCTTTTTACGTCGGGATAAGATCTGAGAAACACGCTCTATCTCTTCTTCGCGGCCAACAATAGGGTCAAGGTTACCGAGCTCGGCAAACTTGGTGATGTCGCGACCGAAATTATCGAGTACTGGTGTTTTAGACTTGGCTGCGCCTGCGGCGGGTGGTTTGCGCTGCTGCTGAAACTGGCGGCGTTCTTCATCGTCGTCAAATTCTTCCGAACCCGGATCGCCATAGTCAGCTGAAGGCGTATGCCCCTGCAGGATGCTCAGTTCGCTTTTAAAACGCTCATAGTCAACCTCGTAGTGATGCAGAATTTGCGTTGCCACATTTTCTTTGTTCTTCAGTATTGAAAGCATCAGATGTTCGGTTTCCACGGTCGGGCTTTTCAGCGATTTTGCTTCCAGCACAGTGATGCGAATCACTTTTTCAGCTTGCTTGGTAAGCGGTAGGCTGTTTATATTGGCCAGCGGCTTATTGTTTTTGTCTTTAATAGCACCTTCAAGCTCTTTACGGAGCTCAAAAAGGTCAACTTGCAGGGTTTGCAGAACACGGAGCGCCATTCCGTCCCCCTCACGTATGAGGCCTAAAAGCAGGTGCTCAGTTCCTATAAAATCATTCCCAAGCCTTAATGCT
>CAILMA010000732.1 GCA_903835145.1 uncultured Bacteroidota bacterium | reverse complement strand
TTCCTGTGGGTTATCCCCGACTACAGTATTCTGGGCTACGGCTATGCTGCCATGGATCGTTTTTTTGAAATAGCCCCCTGGTTATTGCTGCTTCTGGTGCCTGCGGTTACCATGCGTGCATTTGCCGATGAGTTCAGGACCGGGACTATAGAATGGCTCTCTACCAAGCCGCTTCGGGATATTGACATCATCATGGGGAAGTACCTCGCTACACTTGCGCTGATTGTTTTTGCCTTGATTCCCACACTTATTTATGTATTTACTATTTATAACCTTGCACTGCCAGATAATCCGCCAGATGCGGGGGCTATTATAGGTTCTTATATTGGGCTTGTGTTTCTCGCTGCCACCTTTGCTGCTATAGGCGTATTTTGCTCATCGCTCACCAGCAATCAGGTTGTAGGGTTCCTTATCAGCCTACTTTCTTGCTACCTGTTGTATACTGGTTTTGAGCGGCTGAGTCACCTGCCTGACCTTGCGCAGGGTTTTGATTACTACCTCAGCATGGTGGGCATGGAGTTTCATTATAACTCTATAAGCCGCGGTCTTGTAGATACGCGTGATGTAGTTTATTTTTTATCTGTAATTATACTGTTTATAGCGCTTACCCGCTTTTCGCTCCGTAGCAGAACCACGGGTAGCGCGAGGCAGGGGTAAGAAACAATTTTATGGCCACTATTAAAGTACAAAAAGACAAACGGCGCAAGCAAGCCATTCTCCGCATTTTCATAATGGCGTTGATATTGGTGTGCATCAATATACTGGCTTCTTATTTCCATACCGGGCTCGATCTTACCAAGGAGCGGCGCTTTACCCTCTCCTCTTCCACCCGCAAGCTGCTCTCTAATATGCAGGAAGTGGCTGTGGTAGAAGTGTACCTAAGCGGCAAGCTGCCGGCAGACCTGCAACGCATGCAGGAGGCAGTGCGGGAAAAACTATCTTCTTTCAAGGCAGTAGCAGGTAACAAACTGATTTTCAGCTTTATAGACCCATTTGCAGGAAAAAGCGACAATGAGCAAAAACAAATAGCAAGGGACCTGCAACAAAAGGGCATAGAACTGCTGCCGCTGCATGTAAAAGAAGAAGAAGGCTACTCTATGAAGGCTTGCTTCCCTTATGCACTGGTGCAATACAATGGCAAGGAAATGCCGATAGCCCTGCTCGACTACCAGCCTGAAAAGAACAGGGAGCAGGAAGTACTGACTCATGCTACAGCCCTGCTTGAATATAAATTTGCGAGTGCAATAAATATACTGAGCCGACCTACCAGCCCGCATATAGCCTACATGTATGGCCATAACGAAGACATAAGCGTGCATGCGCTGGATATGGTGAATACGCTTGGCGCCCTGTATAACTTTGACTCTGTGAACCTTACGCGTATAGGCCATATCTCCAATGCCTATGACGCCATAATTTTTAACCAGCCTACCTATCCGTTTTCTGACCCTGAAAAGCTGAAAATAGACCAGTATATCATGCGCGGTGGCCACGTGCTTTGGGTGCTCAATAACATGAATGCCTCAATGGACAGCTTCAACAACGGATCTTCGAAGTTTCTGGCGCTGGAAAAGGGGCTGAATCTGGATGACATCCTGTTTAAATATGGTGTGCGGGTGAACAATGACCTTGTGGAGGACAAAGAGTGTATTCAGATACCCCTGCTTGATAAGGCCGGGCAGATGGATAAACACGACTGGGTATACTTCCCGAGGATAAACCCTATTGGCGACCACCCCATTGTGCACAACATGGACTTTATTGCCGGTGGTTTCACCAATAGTATTGATACAATACTTACGAGTGGCATTAAAAAGACCATCCTTTTACAAACATCGAAATACAGCCGCTCATCGGGCAGCCCGGTAACGGTGAGCCTGAGCCAGGCCTACTACCCGGGTACCTACGAGTATTATAATAAACCTTACCGCCCGGTTGCAGTGCTGATGGAGGGTATTTTCCATTCGGTATATGAGCGCCTGCTGGCACCTGAGTACCTGGCTCACCTCGACTCGATTCATGAAACCTTTGTTCCCGTTGGGCAAAAGCGCACGAGCCAGATAGTAATATCTGTGGGCAATATCTTTCAGAATGATTTTTCTACCAAGGATGGCCCTTACCGCCTTGGCTACAACAAGTACACGGGTGAGTTTTTTGCCAATAAAGACTTCCTGCTCAACTGTCTTGAATACCTGACCGACACTACCGGCATACTGGAAGCACGCTCAAAAGATGTGAAGCTGCGCCTGCTGGACAAAGGCAGGGCGAAGGACGAAAAAGAACAATGGCAGGCCATAAATATTGTGGTGCCTATTGCC
>CAILMA010000731.1 GCA_903835145.1 uncultured Bacteroidota bacterium | reverse complement strand
ATGTTGCTGCAATCGGTGGAGAAAAAGCTATCAGTGCACTCAAAGACATCAAAACAACTTCAGGCACTGAAATGCAGGGCATGCCTGTAGTGTTGGTTGAAATGAAAAAAGCACCTAATAAATACAAACAGACTGTTGATATAACTATGCAGGGTAAAACAATGACCGTGCAAAAGCAAGTATTTAACGGTACTAAGGGTTATGTAGAAGCTCAGGGTCAAAAAATGGACATTACCGGCGACGATCTTGATGATATCATGGCAAGTGCGGATATTGCGGCTGATATACACTCTGAAAAGAACGGCATCAAACGTACCCTGAAAGGTATTGAATCGGTAAATGGCAAAGATGCCTATGTGCTCGAGGCTATTAATGGTAAGGGTAAAAAATCAGTAGAATACTACGACGTAACCACCGGATTCCTTTTGAAAAACTTACAGGGCGAAGGTGAGAAATCAGCCGTAACAGAATACGATGATTACCGCGAAGTTCCGGGTACCAACGGTTACAAAGTACCTTACAAAGTAACTCAAACTGGTGGTGGCCAAACCATCAACGCTACCGTTAAATCTGTAGAAGTGAATAAAGGTATCGCTGATACTGAATTCAATTAATGGGTTAGAAATATCAGAAGTTGATAGTCAAAACAGTAGTGAGTGCAAACTTGCTACTGTTTTTGTTTTTACCAATGCGTGCTGGTATGCAGTGCACCCAGATACAGATGTTTAGCCGAACCTTGCCAAATTCACCTCGTCCTCCGTTTGCGACGAGCATGCTCTGGCGTGGCGTTTGTAACGCCCGTAAAAACCCATCACCCAATCAATTTTCTAACAATAAAATTCCGTTACATTAGCTTTACCAGGAGAAACAATGAGTCTACTGCAGGGACAGCCCTGCATAGGCGATAATATTTTCCCCTCGTATTTCCCCTGCAATTCGCTCGTCCCAAACGCTGGCTATTTCCTTAAGTTTATTTGGCAACCAATGGACTTTGTTTCTTTAACACTCACTTCTTTTCCTGCCAGCAAAGCATCAACTGCATCTGCTACATACCGGTGTTTTACTTTTTCTGGCTCTCCGCCATTGTCGTCTATCGCACCATTGTATTTTACTATCCACTTGCCTTCTGCTTTCCAAAGCACAAAGGCATGAGGCGTTTTTTGCGCAGCAAAATTCCGCGCAACAGACTGTAGGTTATCCTGGAGATAAGGAAAATTGAACTGCTCAGCCTTAGCTTTTGCCACCATAAGTTCATAACTGTCTCCATCATACACCACAGTATCTGTAGAGCTTATGGCTATTAAGGGCACTCCCAGCTTTTTATATTTTGCATTCAGTTCATTAAGCCTCGGCGGATAAAGTTTGGCAAATGGGCAATGGTTGCAGGTGAAAATGATGATAAATCCCTTGGCATCAGGGAAATCTTTAAGCGAAACAAACTTCCCATCCACATTCCTCAAACTGAAATCATTAACAGCCTTATTATTGATTGCGCTAAAGGCACTTGAAATCATAACAGTCGCAACCAAAATAGAGAAACGGGCGAAACGTATAATATTTTTGTTGCTCATGGTCTATTCTTTTATAAACTGTTTGGTGAGGATTGCCTTTGTTTTCTCATCGGTCAATTGCACAAAATAAACGCCCGGCGCGTAAGCGCTGATATCAATGCCATTGCCCAACTGCGGGCGTGGCAACATGCACATGGTTCTGCCCACAGAATTGGTTATGGTCACATAATATACCTGCATCGCTGGGTCGGTGAAGGAGAAGTTGATCCTTGTCTTTGCCGGGTTGGGGTAGAGCGTAAAATCGCCTGATGGCTTT
>CAILMA010000730.1 GCA_903835145.1 uncultured Bacteroidota bacterium | reverse complement strand
TGTCGAAGAACATTTGAGTAGTCACATAATCGGCACCGAGGTCCATTTTCTTTTTCAGATATGCAATATCGGTATCAATGTTTGGCGCCTCAAAATGTTTTTCAGGGTACCCGGCAACGCCAATACAGAAATCTGTTTTTACGCCATCGAGAATATCTTCTTCCATATAATGACCGCGGTTGAGCGTAATTATTTGCTTAACCAAATCTTCGGCATAGCGGTGACCAAGTGGGTGCGGACTAAAGAATTTTTCGTTTGCAGCAGCATCGCCCCTAAGCGCAAGTACATTTTTTATACCGAGATAGTGGAGGTCAATAAGCGCATTTTCGGTTTCTTCCTTGCTAAAACCGCCACAAATAAGGTGGGGAATAGCCTCCACTTTATACTTATTCATGAGTGCTGCGCAAATGCCCACCGTGCCTGGTCTCTTACGAATCTCAACCCGCTCAAACGTTCCATCGGATCGTTTTTTAAAAACGGATTCAGCCCTGTGATAAGTGACATTTACATAAGAAGGGTTAAACTCCATGAAAGGATCAAGCGTTGAGTAAAGTGACTCAATACTTTTTCCCTTGGTAGGCGGCAGGACCTCAAATGAAATAATCGTTTTTTTCGCCTCTGCTAAATGCTCTGTAAGTTTCATGCCGGTTTAAATGTTCTTTGACGCTGTAAAATCAGATGCCTGTTTTGCAGCGGTTATCCTATTTTGCTTTTAAAAACGCCTCTTTTTATTCCTGTTCTTTGTTCAGCTGGAGTTTTTTCCTGATGTCATCAGGTATACCATTTTTATGCAACAGGATGGCTGTAGTTTTGTATTTTACATAACCACGGGTAACATATATATATCCTTTGTAGTCGTTTTTCTCGCCCCATGAGTTTTTTACGAGATAGTATTTTTTGCCATTCTGGTCTTTCGCAAGGCCAACAATGTGCATGCCATGGTCATCGGTAGTTTCGTAATTGTCGAAAGCAAGCTGACGCATTTCAGGTGTTATGTGGCGCTCATCCATAGGACCATCGAACATGCGTTTCTTTTCAGAATCGTCCATGTCATCGTAGTCTTTTTCAGGCACGTAAGCGACGCCATTTTTCCAGCTAAAGTACTTTTCACTCACATCAGCAGCCCAGGCTACGGTGTAGCCACTGTTTATGGCGTAGTCAATAATGTCAGTAATATCATCCATTTTCACGTTGTACACTTTCTCGAACGACCAGTTATCAGGCACCATGAAGGTTGCTTTTTTGTAGTAGGGGCTGGTGGTGAAAGAGCCAAGTTCTACGTAGTCCTCCGGGTGAATACCAACTACTTCTCGGGCGAAGCTCTGTGGGGTGTATGTTTTGTGCTCCCAAGTGAATTTCTCAGGCACAGCACCGAGGTAGGAGTCAAGTACTGCATTGTAAGCGGCTTTCCAGGAGGTGGTGATTTTACCGTTGTGGTTAGCTACAACCGCATCGAGCATAGCTTTCAGCATCGCCTGAAATTCGCCGAATTTATTTTTGTTGGTTCCGTAGTGAAGGCCGGTGTAAACAGATTGTGGCATTGCACCATACTTTGCATACATGTTTATTACGTCGTGACACTCGCCGCCGTCTCCCCAGGATAGTGAACCATGCATACGAACATAGTTTTCAGCTTTTTCTTCATACACCCTGCGTGCGCTATAAAGTTGCGATAGCTCTACCGGCGTTTTACCCATGCGCATCATTTCACTTTCGAGGAATGAATTTGTGGAGTAACTCCAACATGTGCCGGAACTGGCCTGATTTTTTACGCTGGTGTTATCAAGCGTAATGAGCCTCGTAAATTCGTATTTTTTTGAGGTATTTTCGCTTTTGTTGGCGTCAAGTTTAAGAATCAGGT
>CAILMA010000729.1 GCA_903835145.1 uncultured Bacteroidota bacterium | reverse complement strand
TTATATTTTATCAAGGCAGCCTCCATTAGTTCGTACACGTTTTTTTTCAAGTGCGGCAGCTCGCTAAGTTCCATTCCTGCCACACTTATTGGTTGCAAAAATATCGCCCTGTTTTTCCCCGGCCACAATTTCCACCAGCCGCTGTAGTGCCAGCGATTCACAGTATCAGGAAAAATAACCGGGAGGATATCTGTTTGTGTGGTGATAGCGAGCCTGAATGCACCATCATAAAAATCTTTGAGTGGCGCAGGTGTTTCATTAAATGTACCCTCTGGGAAAATGACAATATTCCCTTCTTTGTTCAGCACCCGCCACATGAGCCTCATACTCCGGGAGCGGCTCACAGCGTTTGAGCGGTCAACCAAAATAACTACCTGTTTGTAGATAAACCCGATTACAGGAATTCGGGTAATTTCCTTTTTCCCAAGTGGTCTGAAATAGGCTGGTATGGCCGGGAAGATGACGAGGGTATCGAGATACGAAATGTGGTTGGCAACGATAACAAATTTCTTACCTTCCGGCATAGAGCCTTTAGTTTTAACAGGCATACCTATAAACCACAGCCATGCTGTACTCCATGCTCTTATAAGTGCGTGTATGGCTCTTCTTCCCCTTGTACTGTTGCTTAAACTGAAGCCAACGATAAAAGGAAAAGCCACTAAAATGCTTACAACAAAAGATACCAGTACAAACAGGGCATAGAAAGGCTGAAGGAATTTTTTCACAAGGCCAATTAATTAGTTACAGAAGTTGCAGGTAACCAGGGTTTACCCACATCTTGCTTAGTAGGCCAAGGGGTCTGGGTAAGGAAGATAACGAGTGCAATAAAGGAATACCAAAACAGTCTTTTTAGCTTCTTTTCGGCACTTATGTTCTTTTTCACAACGTTATAACCAAGATGAATCAGGATTATGGCTACTACCATGCCCACTGGATGCTCAATAGCGTAAAACCTGTTGTAATGAGACTGCATTGCGGCACCGGTATTAATTATTTGCATTTGGCCGCTCAGGTAATACACAGCAAGACCAACCAACAGCTGGATGTCGCAGAATATCATCATGAACAAGGCACTCTTTTTATTGCCGGCAGTAAAATCTTTTTTTCCCAGCTGACCTGTAAGACTGAGTGTGGCAGCCACTGCGGTAGCAATTAAAACGAAGTAACGGAGCAAGCTGTGTAAAAAAATTACCGAATGGAGGCTGTTGTTCATGGTGTTGTATTTAGAATGATAAAAGTAATTTGAAAAAATTAAAATTGGCTATTTGCATGAATGCTAATTTCAATTTGTTTGAAATCATTAACAAAATTTAGCACAATTACCACCCATTTTTATCGCGCAAAGTAGTGATGTGGGCAGCATGGTGCCTGCTGTGCCATGCATAGAGTGCCGCAAGCTGCCAGAGTGTTATACTGCGTTGATGTTCAGGATGGTAGAAAGTTTTGTTCCAATCTTCGGGCTGCATATTGTTCATAATGGCTACCATCTTTATATGTATGGTGTGCAGCATGGTAACAGAGATATTTACGGGCACTATATCAGAGTCTATCAACTCCGCCCAGCGTTGCTCACTGTAGGGCTTTACCACCGGGTTATCTTCTGTGAGTGCAAGCTTCAGGCGAATGAAAGCGTTCATGTGGCTATCGGCCATATGGTGCACAACCTGCTGCACTGTCCAGCCACCGGGCCGGTAGGGTGTTTTTAACTGAAACTCGTCCATGTTTTCTATACATGCATCCATCCAGCCGGGTATGGCCTTGAGTGTATTTATCCATTCTTTCAGGTCTTCGGCGGTATATTCTGTTTGTGGCACAAACCGGCCAATGGGATATTTTAGTTGTTCCAGAGTGTCTGTCATATCCGGGCTGTTTTATTGGTTATTGTAAAGGGCGTGGTAAAAGTCTTCTTCCACCGCGGTTGGCGGATAAATTTTCTGACTTCTTGAATAACGATTGCGCTGAGAAAAGTAATGTTCTAAAATATTGTCACCATCGGTACAAACAATCACAAGATCTGGCTCAGTAAAGCGTGCTTTTTCCTTGTAAAGCGACTCATAATCATCCATGGTGTAATTCATCATACCCGCATTTATAATCTCTTTATCGGGGTGGCGTTTTTGAAGTATTGCCGTGGGGATGAATTCATTGTCGAGGTAAGGGCAGTACACGCGGGAGTCACCAAGTATCAATACTACCTGTTTCTTTTTTGGGAAGGTAAGCAAGTGATCCATGCGCAGGCCCTGGGCGTTTGCTTTTACATGATAAGGCGTTACTTTTTCGTCAAGTACTTCATTTTCGTTGGGAGGCAGGTCGCCAAACGTTGCCGGCTTGGTAGCTTGTGCAAGTGTTTTGCTGCTGCGGTTGCCATCATATTTTATAATGATGCTGTCCAGCAGATTAGCAACAAAAACCGCCCCTTCTTTCGACCATGAGCCATCTTCCGGTGTCTGAGTTATTTCGGTTACATCTTTTTTCAGGATTGCCGGGGTAAAATCAAAAAAATCGAGCCCCATATTGTCGCACGTTTTTATGATGAAGGGAATACCATAGGAATTGCCGAGCGTTGTGTACTTGCCCACTTGCGGTGTGAGTATGGCCACTACAAGTTTGGCGCAGTCGTAGTCGGTTTCTGTTTTAAGTGCTATCAAAGAGTTTTTGTAACTCTCCTGCAAATCGCTGTAGAGGCGGTTGCCTGTTATTTGCTGCAGTATTTCGTCGTGGGGAATCTTCGGGTATTCTTCAACTATTCTGTCGCGTTTGGCTTTAAACGCCATTTCGTTAATAGTCTTTTGCTTTATGTTGCAGGCAGCAAGTCCTAAAAACAGAGCGGTGGCCTGAAATGCGAGAGAAATCTTTT
>CAILMA010000728.1 GCA_903835145.1 uncultured Bacteroidota bacterium | reverse complement strand
TGAAGCGCGCTATGAAGGGCCGCATAAACATAATGGGTGCTGCTATGGGTGTGCAAAAGGAAATGATGAGCATACCTGACATGAGCGTTGATGAAGCCCCGTTTGCTGCCGAGCAGAAAGCTATTGCCAATTTTAAAAAGGCAATATTAATGTGTGCCGGTGGAGCTGCCCAGAAACTAATGATGCAGCTGGAGCACGAACAGGAAATATTGATGAACATTGCCGATATGGCCATTGATACATTTCAGGCGGAGTGCGTGTTGCTCAGGGCTATGAAAATGACCACTGGCGGACATGCAGATGCTGCTGTGGCGACAGATATGGCGCGCACATTTATTTATGATGCCGCCGACCGGATAAGTCAGGCAGGCAAGAATGCTGTAAATGGATTTGCCGAGGGCGATGACCAGCGCATGATGCTGATGGGCATTAAAAGATTTACCAAGCAAGATAACTTCAACACCAAGAATGCCCGCAGGCGAATTGCAGCGAGATTATTGGAGAAGGGAGCATACTTCCTTTAGGCTTGTCTTGGGTAGAATATTGAAAACACCGAAAGAACTGCGAAAACTGGTATCCGTTTTCGCAGTTTTGCTTTTTCTCTGGGTATTTGATGCAAAATTGCAGTTAGAGCAGCGAGTATGACGCAGGTTTAATTTCAATCTGTATTTAAAGCGAAAGGGATGGCAGGTATATACTAATTCTCAATGACTTTAATTTCTGTGGTTTATCAGTTAATTTTGTGCTTAACAAAGCTGAAAATATTTTGAGCAAGGCACTTGGGCAAATAGGCATAATAGGAAATGGCAGCTGGGGTACAGCTTTAGCTAAGATACTTACGGACAACGGGCGTACCATACATTGGTGGGTGCGCAACAAAGAAGCAATACAGCACCTTGTAAACAGGCACCATAACCCCCATTACCTTACATCAGTTAGGTTTATGCCTGATACTATTATCCCGACCGATAACATTGCCGAAGTACTGGAAAAATGCGATACGCTCATTATTGCGGTACCATCGGCTTATGCGCAAAGAGTGATGGAGCTAACGGACCCAGCGCTTTGGAAGGACAAAACAATTGTTTCTGCTATTAAGGGGATATTGCCGGATTCCAACCTTTTGCTCAATGATTACTTAATGGACAAGTTTGAGTTTCCGACAGAGCAATATGTATCTATAATGGGGCCTTGCCATGCCGAGGAAATTGCAGATGAGCGTCTTTCCTATCTTACCTTTTCCTGCCTGAATGAAGACCTTGCCCAACATGTCGCATCGGCCTTTAATAATACGTACCTCAATACTACCTGCAATCATGACATATGGGGTGCGCAATATGCGGCGGTACTGAAAAATATTTATGCAGTTGGAGCAGGTATAGCCCGGGCGCTCGACTATGGCGACAACTTCCTGAGCGTATACATCACCAATTGTTATCGCGAAATGTACCGCTTTCTGGAGCGGCATTTCGAGCAGGTTCACCCATCTAAGTCCCGCCCTGATTTCCATACCAGTGCCTACCTTGGCGACCTGCTCGTTACCTGTTACTCCCTGCACAGCCGTAACCGTACATTCGGAACGATGATAGGGAAGGGGTATTCAGTAAAAGCTGCCACGCTGGAGATGAACATGGTTGCTGAAGGGTATTATGCGGCACGCGGCATGCAATCCATATCCAGGGAGTTTGCGATCCCGTTGCCTATTGCCACGTTCATTTATAAAATATTGTGGGAAAATCACTTGCCCGGCGATGCATTTTTGAAATTGGAGAAATTGCTTTCTTAGTTTTAGCAGCCTGCATCATAGAATTGAAGTTATTGTTCGTGCGACATTGCGTACGAGGGGGTATTTTATGGGGTAATTTATAAATGCTTTATTTTTTGTCGCTGTATCCCCCGAAATTTACAGAAATATCTTTTTTATGAATAGGGACCTGGATATAAGGGTAGCAATAATAGAAGATGACGAAACGATACGGGAAGGCTATGCTTTTCTTATAGGTAACACCCCGGGCTATACTATTGCGGGTACATTCTCCACATATGAAGATGCTCAAAAATCAGTTGCGGACATCGCGCCCGATGTCATTTTACTCGACGTAGAATTGCCAGGAATTTCGGGGGTTGATGCTTTACCCAAGTTGAAGAAAATGCTGCCTAATACCCACATTCTTATTTTGACCGTGTATGAAGAGGAGATGTTGATCTTCCGTTCGCTCGGCAATGGAGCTGCAGGTTACCTTACTAAGAATACACAACCGGAGAAAATAGTTGCAGCCATAAAAGAAGTAATGGAAGGAGGCGGACCTATGAGTGCCCATATTGCACGGCTTGTAATTTCATCTTTTAAGCGGAATGCATCTACACCACTAACGCGGCGGGAAACAGAAATACTGGAGCAGATAGCCACAGGTAAGAGCAGAAAGAGAATTGCTGATGAATTGTATATAGACCTGGAAACGGTAAAGTCGCATATTAAGAACATCTACTATAAGCTGGATGTACACTCAAAGGCGGATGCGATAAAAGCGGCAAAAGAAAATAAATTCATATAGCTATCAAATCTATTGATAGGCCAAACTTCACTTGTTCCTACTCACGATTAAACAAATGAACCATCAAACAACTAATGCTTAATTAAGCATTAGTTGTTTGACAATTAGCAGGCCTTAGCCATTTTGCTGTTGAATTTCTTGATGTTGTAAATAGAACGGGAAAATTCATTCATGTTTTGATTGATGTTGATCTGCTCGTCAGGAATATTTATGTTCAGGTCGCGCTCGAAGTAATACAATAAAAGGTTGAACTCGAAAGGGTTAATAGCGAGGTTCTTTTCAAGGCGGGCATTTTCATTGATGAGTGACTTATCAATCAGCAATTCCTTATTTAGGATATTTACGAGTCTTCTTCTTATTTGTTTCATAAAAAGCTGTTTAAGTGTTGACCTTTGTAATAGCACAAACTGTGCCAAAAATGTCAAAGTGGCTTTTTAGAGCGGAAATCAGGCTAATTTTAACGCAATGTTTCCTTAAGTTTACCTCTTATTTGCTAATTCTTTAATGCTTCCGATGGAGATAAACCGGAAAACGAACATGCCAGAAAAGCATAGGAGCATGAAAACGGAAGCCTGAACCAGCCAGTTTGTATGCAGGAAGGAGACAACACCAGCAGCCAATGTAATGGTAAACAACAAATAAAGCAACAGCGAGCCTATCCAACGGAAGTTAACGGAAAGCTTAATAATGCGGGTGCAAAACAGCACGAATGCGATAGAAAGCGTAGTCTGTGTAACACAGGACGTAATAGCCCCGCCAATTGCATTAAAATGAGGTATCATATAAAAAT
>CAILMA010000727.1 GCA_903835145.1 uncultured Bacteroidota bacterium | reverse complement strand
CGGAAGACGAGACTCGAACCCGCGACCCCGACCTTGGCAAGGTCGTGCTCTACCAACTGAGCTACTTCCGCATTTTAACTTTTTTTAAAGAACTTTTTATTCGTTTTCGGAGTGCAAAGATAAAGACTAAACTCGAAAAACAAAATTCTTTTTCAAAATTATTTTATCATTATGCCTTTCTGATAAAATAATTAAATAATTGTAACCGCTTTTTCAAATAACCGTTGCAGCCTTTGCTGGCACAAAAGTAGAAAAATCTTTCAAAAAACAAGGCCCAAAACAAAGATTATTTTGCCTAATCAGTGTCATGCCTTTGGTATAGAAGTAATTGATAATCAGTTAGTAGCAATAAAAATGCAACTTTTAATTGCAGTTATAAAAAAGCAATAACGCGTAGTGGACTCGTACTCTTGCCACCATACTTTACTTTACCCGAAATATGGCATTATGTCGCGCTCTTTCAGCAAATTTGCGGGAGCCACTTCATTTGTCCGTAATTTTGCTTTTGCCGGAAAAACAGTTCAAAAAATCTTTTTCGCTTGCGCTAATTACCATGCATATTACAGCACCCCGCATTCACAATGGACGTAAATGGTTGCCTGAAGGCACCACAATTTCCCTCAACGAGCAAGGGAAAATTCTTTCATTGCTCCCTACCCCACCCGAGGGCACTATTTTTTATGATGGCGTTTTGGCCCCCGGCTTTGTAAATGTTCATTGCCATCTTGAGCTCTCCCATATGCAGGGTGTAATACCAGAGCATACCGGGCTCATTCCATTCCTGAAAGATGTTTCCTTTCGCCGCAACGAACATACCGAAGCACAAAAAACTGAGGCGCGGTTCAACGCTTTTAACCAAATGTTCAGCAATGGCATTGTGGCGGTTGGCGACATAGCTAATACCACCGATACGCTGGATCTCAGGGCATTGGGGCATCTGCATTTCCACTCTTTTATCGAAGCCCTCGGCTTTACTGAAGTGAATGCGGCGCGATCATTCGGATTTGCAGTAAAAACTTACGAAGCGTTTGCGACTCAGGAGCCCGGCAATAAAATAAACAACCAGTCTATCACACCCCATGCTCCGTACTCTGTATCCGGAAAATTGTTTCAGGCCATAGATGCTTACCAGCCGGGGAGCGTACTAAGTATTCATAACCAGGAAAGCGAGGCTGAGGACCAATACTATAGAGAAAAAACCGGCGGTGTGCAGGACCTCCTTCAGGCTATGGGTATAGATGATTCGTATTTCGTACCTACGGGCAAGTCGTCTATCCGGTCCTACATGGCAGGGCTGGGCCATGGCAGGCCCTATATTTTCGTACACAATACTTATACCTCGCGGGAAGACGTACAGTATATAAAAGCTGGTGTGCGCGAGGCTTATTGGTGCCTCTGCCCCAACGCCAATCTCTATATAGAAAATAGGCTGCCAGATGTTGACATGTTAGTGAGCGAAGGAGCGACCCTTTGTATTGGTACCGATAGCCTTGCGTCAAACCATCAACTGTGTATCCTTTCAGAACTATACAGCCTGAAACAGCATTACCCTGCCCTGGAATGGGAACAACTATTGAAATGGGCTACCCACAATGGCGCTATAGCTTTGCAAATGCAGGATGTAGCTGGTGTGCTGGAACCAGGCATGAGCCCGGGCATAGTGCAGCTGCTTAATATTGATACCGCTGAGCGTCCAATTGTAAAACGTGTATTTTAACCCCCTTTTGCTTTCGTGACACACAAGCATGTTCACTTTAAAGTATATTTGAGCTATGAAACAATTGCTAACCCTCATTTTGGCCCTTTCTCTTTTTTCCTGCAAAGACACATGGGACGGAGACGATAAAAACAACTGGAAGCAGGCTTGTATGGAAAATGCCCGCAGGTGGGCAGGATCAGAAGAAAAAGCCAAAACCTACTGCGACTGCGTGCTGGACCGGATGATAGAAAAATACCCGAATGAAAATGATGCACTCGAACACATCAATGATTTTGCTACAGATTCCAGTATATTAAAATGCAAGCAAAATGCAATGAAAAACTAATGTGACGGGCGCGTATACCGTATTGTCAGCGGTTAATTATTTCATTTTAAAAAGGGAAAATAAACTCTTTTTTTGGCTTTTTTTTATATTTTTACTCCAAAAAGACATACCTGTGAAACATCTAAATAAACTATCTTTAAAAGCGGTGAGGGTTTTTATTCTTGTCGCCCTATTTAGTTCATTATTTTCGAATGCTGTTTTTGCCAAATTTGGTCGCCACAGTCGCATAGAAATCGGTTATTCCTATGTTATGGCTTCCGGGGTTTATCAGGGTACTGGCAGTATCTATGATATGAATAACAACTACATTCACGATACATCAGTAAAAATAAATGTAAAAGCTACGCTGGGCTTTGGTTATAGCGCTGGTGTAAATTTTCCGCTCACCCGTTTAGGTAACAATAGTACACTTTCCCTATACGTCGGGCTTATTTACAACTTCTATATTTGGGGCAGCCTTAGCCCGGTATTTAATACTGATGGTAGCCAGAACACATCAAGCCCTTTTGCCGATAACCTCGCAGGCTGGACGGCTAAAATTGGCACACCAATTGGTCTCGATGTAAAAATAGGTACCGATGCCCTTTGCAAAAGGCGGCCACATTTTGGTGCCACTTTTGGTGCTGGTGTGTTACCAAATTACAACGAGACTGCTATGGCTTACTCAGGCTCAGCTTCAACTTTCGGTGACATTTCTGCCGGAGTTAACTATGGGATTAATCCTTACGTAAAAGGTGAGGTTTCCTTTTTCCTCGGTATCTGTTTCAAACTGAAAGCAATGTACTCTTTCGGCGATGTGCCATTGATAGATCATACCAAGAACATTATTTCGTCTGACAGTCCATTTAAAATGACTGAAAAATCATGCATCACTATGTCGTTAACCGTTGAGCCATTCTCATTCCTTTGGAAGAAAACAAAATGGTTTAACGACTATGATACAGAAAAGCCATACAGGTAATAGTTTTCAAGTAAAAATATTCAATCCAAAATCCGGTAAGCTTAATAACGCTTACCGGATTTTTTTTGCCTTTTTTGTTGTATATCTTTTGTCATTAACATATTAATAACTGTACCTCTTACCTGTATCTATCAAATTTGCAAAATAATTTATTTAAGTTTGCCGGTAGTAATACGTTAACAATATTGTTTCCCTCTATTTATAAACCTATATGCGCGTTCGTCAAAGGGTTCTTATCGCTCTGTGTTTCTTTTTACTGCCTGGTAGCTTTCATTCCATTGCTCAAAACATTACCACAATAGCAGGTAATCATTCTGCCGGGTATAGCGGTGATGGTGGCAACGCTACATCCGCTTCATTAAACAGCCCATCGGGGATTACCATTTCTTCTGCCGGGGATATATATTTTACTGACCAGGCCAATAACAGAGTACGAAAAGTAACAACTGCCGGCATTATTACAACAGTAGCTGGTAACGGTACAGCCGGCAACGCTGGCGACGGTGGCAATGCCACAGCTGCAAACCTAAGTAACCCTATGGCTGTAGCAGTAGACGCTGCAGGGAATATTTATATTGCCGATTACGATAATGCCCGGGTAAGAAAAGTGAACACATCAGGTATCATATCTAATTACGTAGGAACAGGTTCAGTTGGTTACACTACAGATGGCACCTATGCTACAGTGGCCGCCATAGGCAAGCCGACGGGTGTGGCTATCGATGGAGCGGGCCTGCTTTGCGTTGTAGAGCAGAACAACCACGTAGTACGCCGTGTAAATAGTGCCGGAAAAATCGCCACCCTCGCTGGCGCTGGTTATGCTTCATTTAGTGGCGATGGCGGTGCGGCTACAGCAGCAGCATTGTCCTACCCTAATAGCGTAGCATTTGATGCAGCAGGCAATGCCTACATCACCGATGCCGGCAACAACCGAGTGCGTAAAGTAACTGCTACAGGAGTGATATCAACCATCGCTGGTACAGGCACAGCTGGTTTTTCTGGTGATGGAGCCTCTGCAACAGCAGCTACAATGAATAACCCTGCCGGCATAGCTGTTGACGCCTCCGGCAATGTGATATTTGCTGACTATAATAATCAAAGGATAAGAAAAATAGCTACAACAGGCACGATTACAACGCTCGCCGGAACAGGAACAGCTGGTTTGAGTGGCGATGGCGGCGCGGCTACAGCGTGTACTTTCTATCGCCCGACGGGTGTAGCAGTAGCTACCGGAAAAACGATAATTACTGACATGGGCAATGCAGCCGTGCGGCAGGTTACCATTGTGAGCAATACACCAGTATTCACAGGTGGTGCGGCGCAGTCGTTTAGTGTGTGCTCTGGTTCAGGTGCTGCAAGCATCAATTCTTACATGACCATTTCTGATGCCGACGCTGGTCAAACGGAAACCTGGACGATTGTATCCTCCCCAGCCCATGGCACGCTGGCTGGCTTCCCGAGAACCGCGACGTCAACCGGAGGTGCTATCACGCCTGCCGCACTTACATTCACACCAACCACCGGATACACGGGCACCGATACGTTCCGCATAAAAATTTCTGACGGCACCAATACGTCAACTACACTTATAACCGTTTCAATAGGTGCGGCCGGTAGCGCAGGCACAATTTCAGGGCCTTCCAGCTTTTGCCCCGGCGCCTGGACCACTTTTACCAGCTCGGTTTCTGGTGGCACTTGGTCATCAAGCCAACCAACAATTGCCATAATCAATTCTTCTGGTCAGGTTTATGGCGAATACGGCACTCCATTTACAATCACGTATACTGTCACGACAAGTTGCGGCACATTCTCAGCTACTAAGGCCGATACAGTGATCAATGTCCCGTCAATGCCAACCATCACCGGCGGCACATCTGTTTCCGTTGGTTCTAATCTCACGCTATCCAATACCCTCTCCGGAGGCAACTGGAGCAGCAGCAACACGGCTATCGCTACGGTGAGTTCGGCGGGTGTAGTGTATGGCGTAGCGAATGGCTATTTCAATGTTACCTATTCGCTCGTAACTACCTGCGCAACGGTATCAACCACCCAGTCCATGATTTCCGGGAAAGTATTGACGGCCAACATATTCAACTTCGCAGGCTATGGCACAGGCGCTTCCGGCTACACTGCTGATGGCGTTTTAGCCGATTCCAGAGCTATCAACGCGCCATCAGGCATCGCCAAAGACAAATATGGATATATCTATTTCACGGAACAGGGCAATAACATAGTTCGTAAAGTGAGTAAAATATCAGGCACCATGTATACCATTGCCGGAACGCGCTCGGCTGGTTTTTCTGGCGATGGCGGTGCTGCAACTGCAGCCAATCTCAACGCTCCTTCCGGCATTGCAGTTGATAAAAACGGTAATATCTACATTGCTGATCAGGCGAATGCAAGAATAAGGAAAATAACGGCTGCAGGTATCATTTCCACTATTGCAGGTACCGGCACTGTAGGATACACCGCCGACGGCGTTGCCGCTGCAAGCGCTAACATTGCCCAACCCACAGCTGTTGCTGTTGACACCAATGGAAATGTTTACTTCGCGGAGCAAAACAATCATCGGATCAGAAGGATTTCAACATCAGGAATCCTCACAACAGTTGCGGGCAATGGCTCGGCATCCTTTAGTGGCGACCGGGGCGCAGCAACGGCAGCATCTATCTCCTACCCTGCCGGTGTGTCGGTGGATGCGGCCAACAATATCTACATAGCCGATGCGGGTAACAACCGCATTCGCAAAGTAACATCAGCAGGCATTATATCAACCCTGGCGGGGAATGGCACTGCTGGTTACAGCGGCGATGGAAGTGCGGCAACTGCTGCCAAACTTTACAACCCAAGCGGAGTTACCTCCGATTCTCTGGGCAATGTATACATTGCAGACCGCAATAACAATGTAGTGCGCAAAGTCACTACTGGCGGCATTATCTCTACCGTAGCCGGTACCGGTACCGCAGGTTATTCGGGTGATTCAGGTCCGGCGACTGCCGCAAAACTATACTACCCTCAGGGCGTACTTTGCGATTCGCTCAATCTGTATGTCGCCGATTTTTCTAACAATGACATAAGGGTTATTGGCAGCGTTACCTACAATTATTACATGCCAACTCCTGTGAACCCAAATCTGAACCTGACGGTGTGTAAAAACAGCACCGCCAAACGTTTAGATACACTGATGACTATTTCAGATCTTGATGTAAGTACTACGGACATTTGGTATGTGCACCAGCGGCCAACACACGGCGTACTAACGGGCTTCCCATACAGCCATGCAGCAACCGGGGGCGCGCTTATGCCATTGGGTCTGTTTTATACACCAACTACCGGCTATTCAGGTGGCGATACTTTTATGATAACATTAGCCAACTATGGCGACTCTGGTTACATATACGTAGTTGTAAATGTATTGGCGCCACCAGTTGTTAGTGCTATTGCCGGTGCCGCAACAATAGCCATAAGCACACCTGCTACACTTACAGACGCCACCGCTGGCGGTGTGTGGACCAGTAGTAATACTGCCAGAGCTACTGCAACCGCAACAGGTGTGGTAAAAGGGGTAACGGCAGGTGCAGATACAATTATTTACACTGTAACAAATACCTGTGGAACGACACCTGTTTTCAAGACCATAGCGATAGTTGCCGGACGCGAAGGAGATAGTCAAAATGGTGCAATACCAGTTGACAAATCAGAACAAGTCCGCTTGTACCCGAACCCGGCAACTGAAATAGTTACTATTGAATTGCCTGAAAACTCAGGAAAAGCAACAGTAATAGTACTCGACCTCCTGGGGCAGATGGTGCTGCAAAGCAGTAGCAGCGAGCAAAAACTGCAGTTAAATCTATCATCACTCGCAGCAGGTAGCTATTTGGTACACATAAAAACAGAAAAACAAGAAACTACCCATCATATCATCGTAACGAATTAATTTTTAGAAGGCTAATGACGGCTTGAATTTTATCGAAAAAAAACTAATTTTGAACTGTTCAAAGTTTAATTGTTATTTTTTTAAAATTTAATTCATTATATCAATGTTCATTCTAAAGCGTTGTGTTTTTTTATTGCTGTCAGCAATTTTGGT
>CAILMA010000726.1 GCA_903835145.1 uncultured Bacteroidota bacterium | reverse complement strand
CATAAAAATCCTTGATGTCTTCGAATGTCTGTTCTATTTCACTAATGTTTTCTGTCATTACCAGCCGCGTTCTGAACTCCCTCACATGGCTCAGCCCTTTCAGGTAGCTCGCATAGTGCGGTCGCATTTCAAGTACACCCTGCTTCTGCCCCTTCCACTTTATGGCACCATAAAAATGCTTTTTTACCGCCTCAAGTCGTTCCTCGATAGTTGGTAGTGCAAGCAGCTCTCCGGTTTTCATGTAGTGTTTTACTTCTCTGAATATCCAGGGGTATCCAATAGCTGCCCGGCCTATCATAATGCCGTCAACACCATATCGGTTTTTATATTCTACAGCTTTTTGCGGGCTATCAATATCGCCATTACCAAATATCGGAATGTGAATGCGCGGATTATTCTTCACTTTTGCAATCAGAGTCCAATCGGCATCACCCTTATAAAGCTGGGCTCTTGTTCGGCCATGTATGGTAAGCGCCTGTACGCCGGCATCCTGCATGCGCTCAGCAACTTCCTCAATGTTTCTGCTGTCATTATCCCACCCAAGTCTGGTTTTCACCGTTACGGGCAGGCTCGTACTTCGCACACAGGCTTTTGTAAGCCTTTCCATCAGTTTTATATCTTTTAGCACGCCGGCACCTGCACCCTTGCACACTACTTTTTTTACCGGGCATCCGAAATTAATATCCAGCAAGTCCGGCCCCGTAGTATCAACAATTTTCGCCGAGAGCGCCATAGCATCTTCATCCCCGCCAAAAATCTGAATACCAATTGGTTTTTCGTAGTCGAAAATATCGAGCTTCTGGCGGCTCTTCATGGCGTCGCGTATCAAGCCTTCTGATGAGATAAACTCTGTGTACATGAGATCCGCACCCTGATCTTTGCATACAGCCCTGAACGGTGGATCACTCACATCTTCCATGGGAGCAAGTAACAACGGAAATTCTCCCAACTCTATATTGCCAATTTTCACCATAATATTGCGGCAAAGTTAGGATAAAATAATCGCAGGTGAATCGGAATACAAATCAAGCGAAAAATCAAGGGAAGGCCCCTTTGAAATAAGCGTTTTTCGCGACCAAAAATAGCTAAGAGATTTTATTCAGCATGAAACGTTCTTACTACGAGATTGGCATCATCGTCTCCGCCACCTGATGACAATATCATGAAATCTTTGCCATTGTTGGTTTTTGAAAATTCCACCGAATATTGTTTTTTACCGATTTGTAAGATTATATCGTTGGCATCGGCAAATTCGCCGCTCACGAACTGCCATTTCTGGACTGGCTTGCCACTCTTATATTTGTCGTTATATTCAATCACAGTTCGGTTTTTGTAAAACGTAAGAACCGTATTGTTTTCGCGCGCATTGTCTATTCCTAAATTATCGCCAATACATTTCTTGTGGGAAGCCCCTGCCAGCTTATAGTTCAAATCCTGAGCTATCCCTAAAAATGAAATACAAACGAGCAGCAATGAGAGACAATATTTCATATGATGATATTTTATGCGAAAGTACTCAAACGGTCGCATAATTTCTGTGTTTTTTATAGATAGGCGGAACAATTTAATTACTCAAATAAATTTTTTCTGAACATCACAGAATCAAGCTTTCACGACTTAAAAATACCAACAAGTTTGTAAATTCGTGCGATGCCAACTGAAAGCGAAAACCATATTAATTTCCTGCACCATTACTGCCAATCAGATCATGAGGACATCTTTGGCATTTATCAAAGTTATAAAAACAGCATTGGGCTGTTGCGAGTTGATAGACGGGAATATGAATTAAAAGTGCCGAATGAAGACAGACCCGGCTTTTTTTACCATGTCACGTTAAATGCATGGGGTTCAATTCTAAATTATGAATGCAGTTGCGATAAGAAGAACATTGATGAGACTTGTATCCATGTTGCGCTTGCTTCCATATTTATTCTTTCGAAGACGGCAAAAATGACCCTAAATGAAATTAAAGGAGCAATCCATTCCAACCCCAAAGATATAATTGAACAAAAGCCTACTATGAATGAGCATCGGCGTCCGCAACCAATTTTGCAGGAGACAAAGAAGGGTGACGAGTGGAAAACATTCAATTCATCGCCACGTTATGTATTCTCTACAATCTATTCCTTTGATTATGGTTTTGTCACCAGAGCAAATTTACTGTTAACCAGCATTAAAGAAATTTTGGAAGACGCTATTGTCGAAATCAGATTTGTATTCAGAAAAGATAAAACAACTGATTTTCATCCTAAAATAAGGTATGACAGGGGGTCGCTGTTTTCGTATTGTTGCGATTGCAATGAGACAAAAAAAATATGCACTCATGCCCGTACCGCATTTGAGCTGATTCAGGAAAAAAAGGGGCGTGCTTTTTTTCTTGATTTAAAAGATTTACAACCCGAAAAAAATCAATTGTTGCAAGGATATGGGCTCACGACCAACGATGCCGAAGAAAAAGAGTTTTCGTTCTATCTTGATGGGAATGACAATTTGAAAATAACACCACCATCCTGGCTATGGAAGGAAAACATAAATGACAAAGTAACTGGGTTAAGAAAGATTTTTGACGATACCGCTGCAATAAATGTCAGCAGACCCCAATTAGGGCTTGCAGGTGTAGTAGATTTTGAAATCGGGTTCATGCTTAATTTTTGCAGCAGCCATTTTAAATTAGGATTTGACCTTGAGGTGATAAAAGTGTATCAAAAAAGCAACAAGGAAACCTACAAAAAACTAAATTTTCATCAACCTGAAAACCTTGGGTTGTTGCAATCTCTACCCAATGAACTATATGATTCGCTCGTAAAAATCAGCGATAAAGAAGTTGTCACTTTTTTGAAAGATCGCGGATTTTCATCGATGTTTTACTACGCAAACCCCTGGAATTCACTGCCTGAGAGTTGTGGCATAGTGTTAAGAAAGTACTTCATTGAGCAAATCATAGCTTTGTGGCCGCTGCTGTGCAATCACGAAAAAGTGTACATGCTCACTTCCGGCTCCTTCAGCAGTGCAAACATCAAACCAGTAAAACCCTCTTTGCACAGCGCGAAATTTAGGTTTGTTGTTTCGCTTGACTCCCGTTTCATCAAAATAGCCATGTTGTTGTCGGTAAACGGTGAAGATATTTCTAAAGAAGATGCAGAGATATACGAAAATCTGTTTTGGGTGCGCAATGGTTTCGTTCATATTTTTTCTGACGTTACCGACAATGATCTTCTGCGCCAGTTCAAACACGGATTTATTAAAATACCTGTCAGCGGCCTTGAGCAGGTTATTAAATCGGTTATTCCGCTCCTTGAGCTAATATACCCGGTGGAAGT
>CAILMA010000725.1 GCA_903835145.1 uncultured Bacteroidota bacterium | reverse complement strand
ACTAAAGGTACCCTGCCTACAAAATACAAAACTCACAAGTTAACCGGCAATTGCACTGGCGTTCTGGAATGTCACATCGAAAATGACTGGCTGTTGATTTGGTCGATAGAAGACGAAACGAAAGAAATAGTTCTTACCAGAACAGGCACCCAAAGCGATTTACTTTAGGAAAGCCTACCCTTTGTAACCTTTCACCATTCCCTTAAGTTCGTTCAGCTTCAGGAGTGCCTCAACGGGTGTGAGGATATTGATATCGGTTGTTTCCAGCAATTGCTGGATGCGGCGTAGGTCTTCGGTAACGCCATCGAAAATGTTGAGCTGGTACTTGGGGGCTGCTTTAATGGTTTTTACTTTTTGCAGGGTTTCGCCGCCGGTGTTGGCGTGTTTTTCCTCAAGCAGGGTAAGAATTTCATTAGCACGATCGAGCAAGGATACGGGCATACCAGCCATGCGAGCCACCTGTATACCAAAGCTGTGGCGGCTGCCACCCGGTGCCATTTTGCGCAGAAAGATGACCTTGTTGGCAGTTTCTTTGTGGGTTATGTGGTAGTTTTTCACCCTTGCGAGCTGGTGCTCCAATTCGTTTAGTTCGTGGTAGTGGGTTGCAAACAGTGTCTTGGGCTTTGCAGGGCTGTTGTGCAGGTGCTCTACTATGCTCCAGGCGATGGATATACCATCGTAGGTACTGGTACCCCGGCCTATCTCATCGAGCAATACGAGGCTGCGCTCAGAGATATTGTTGATAATGCTTGCGGTTTCGTTCATCTCTACCATAAAGGTACTCTCACCACCACTCAGGTTATCAGAAGCTCCCACGCGCGTAAAGATTTTATCGGTAAGGCCTATTTTGGCCGATGATGCCGGCACAAAACTACCCATGTGTGCCATGAGGGTGATGATAGCCGTTTGGCGCAGCAAGGCGCTTTTACCACTCATGTTGGGCCCCGTAAGAATTATGACCTGTTGCTCAGCCTTATCCAGCTCAATATCATTGGCAATATAGCCCTCACCGGGCGGCAGCTTTTGCTCTATAACCGGGTGGCGCCCGTCCTTAATTTCCAATACTGGCTCCTGCACCAGTTCTGGCCGGTGGTATTTGTAGGTAATGGCATTCTGGGCGAAGCAAAGCAAGCAATCGAGCTGTGCTATAACATTGGCATTGGTTTGGATGGGCGCTATGAAAGGTTCTATACTCACCAGCAGTTGCTGGTAAATATCCAACTCTATGGCCATTATCTTCTCCTCTGCACCGAGTATTTTTTCCTCGTATTCTTTGAGTTCGGGTGTTATATAACGCTCGGCATTGGTAAGCGTTTGTTTGCGAATCCAGTCGGCCGGCACCTTATCTTTATGCGCATTGGTCACCTCCAGGTAGTAGCCATATACATTGTTGTAGTTCACCTTGAGGGAAGAAATACCCGTTTGCATGGACTCTTTGTACTGTATTTCCTGCAGGAAGTCTTTGCCGCTGCGGCTTATTTTGCGCAGCAGGTCCAGCTCTTCTGAAACGCCTTCTCTTATTGCACCGCCCTTTGTTACGAGCACGGGTGCATCATCAACAATGGTATTCAGAATACGGTTTCTCAATTCTGAGAGTGGCTGTATCACCTGCACCAGCCTGCCAAGTCCCTCTTCGGTTGTTGTGATACAGGTCTCGCGGATGTCTTCCATGAATTTCAGACTTCGTGCGAGCTGCAACACCTCCCGAGGGTTAGCTTTTTTCAGGGGTATCTTGCCTATAAGGCGTTCCACATCACCAATCTGTTTTACAAGTGCGGTGAGCGTGTGAGATAAGTCCGGCGTAAGGATGAAGTGATTCACCATATCAAGCCGCTGGCCTATGCGATGCATATCAAACAGCGGGAACACCATCCAGCGCTTCATAAGCCTGGCACCCATGGGTGTAAAAGTGTGGTCAATGGCCTGTAAAAGCGAGCTTCCGTGCTCGTAGGTGCTGTTCAGCAGCTCGAGGTTGCGAATGGTAAAGCGGTCCATCCACAGGAACTCATCGGCAACTATGCGTTGCAGGCTATTGATGTGCTGCAGGTTGTTGTGCTCTGTATCCTTGAGGTAATGCAGTGCTGCGCCGCAGGCTATGATGGCAGCCCGCATATCTTCAACGCCAAATCCCTTCAGCGATACGGTCTGAAAATGCTGCAGCAACAAATCGTAGGTATACTGGTCGCGAAACACCCAGTCGTCGAGGTGGAAGGTATAGACGCGGGTATCAAACTGCTCCTTAAATCGTTTTACCTGGGCTTTAGAGAGGATAACCTCTGAAGGCTGGAAGCTTTGGAGCAGTTTATCCATATATTCTACATTGCCCTCAGCAGCATAGAACTCACCGGTTGTGATATCAAGAAAAGCCACGCCACACATGGATTCTCCCAGATGAAGAGCTGCAAGAAAATTGTTGGTTTTGTTTTCCAGCAGTTTATCGCTGGTGGCTACGCCGGGCGTTACCAGTTCGGTTACGCCACGCTTCACGATACCTTTTACCGTTTTGGGGTCTTCAAGCTGATCGCAAATGGCCACACGATAGCCGGCTTTCACCAGCTTGTGCAGGTATGTATCGAGGCTATGGTAGGGGAAGCCAGCGAGCTCTATATAGGTAGCTACGCCATTTCCGCGGCGGGTAAGGGTAATACCCAGCACTTTTGATGCAATAATTGCATCTTCGCCAAAGGTTTCGTAGAAATCGCCGACACGAAACAACAACACGGCATCAGGATACTTTGCCTTTATTTCATTGTGTTGTTTCATGAGCGGGGTTTCCGCCGATTTTTCCTTTGCCATTAACGCAAATGTACTCTTTGTTCTCGGCTACTACTCTTAAGCGCGTTCAGGATTGTGGCGCAAATGCAACAAATGTGGATAAGTGCTGGAAAAAGGGCGCACCCCGATGCTTACAACGAATTTGATGTAAACTAAGACAGAGCAACAAGCGAATCAATTTTAGTACCTTAAGCATAAAATCAGGTCACTATTTGGCAAAATATTTAACCGCAAAGTTCGTAAAGCAAAGGGCAAAGAAGGCGCAAAGGATGTCTTGTGTCTTTGCGTACTTTTTT
>CAILMA010000724.1 GCA_903835145.1 uncultured Bacteroidota bacterium | reverse complement strand
TTGCAAGTGCTTTATTTCTTCATTGAGCATTTCTGCCGCGGCCTTAGCTTTTTGGGATTTTTGTAATAACGACAATGAAACCACCACACCGCCAAAAGCGATGAAAACAATAAGCGCTATGAATATTGATATGGACAAATTACTTCTTATAGTACCTTTAAATGAACAATGTAAGGCCCGCTACAGATTGCAAAATACAATTTTATTTTGCACCTTTGGAGAGGATTAGCTTTTCTCTTATGCACTGTAAGCAACTAAAACATATCAATCCATGAATGGAATTTTTTTAGGATATACAGAACGTGATGCACAGGAAAGGCGTACTGATCTATTTCAGGTGTTGCTTAAGGCTGGACTGCAAGCCTTCCCGTCTAATGTAAACTACAATTCTGACTCTTTCAGCTATATAACTGGTGACATAGAAAAGGCAGAGTGTGCTGTTTTGTGCCTTGGTAATACCTACGGAGCCGTTATTAATGGCTTAGACCTTTCAATAGCCCACTACGAATATATTGAATGTCGTAAAAAATGCAGTACAAATTCAGATTTCAAATTATTTGTCTGGCATCCTGCAATTTGCGAAAGTTATGACTATGATGAACGACAGGCCGACTTGCTTGCGGAAATAAGAAATGATATCTCCGCCAATGTATCACTGATTACAGTTAACTACCCAATACAGCTCGTAAGCGACCTTAGGGCCAGCCTGAAAGAAGAAAAAGCCGTACAATTCGACGTCAAATCGACCGACGTATTCCTGATTTATAACCAACTTGACGATTACCAGGCCGATGAAATTGTAGATATGCTTACAGATATGGTGCCCATTGAAAAGCTGAATATTATACAAGACAGCGATGTAGACTATTCAGAATATTGCTCGCAGCAAATAGGAAAGAGCAAGCTTGCGGTCGTTTACTTTAAAGAATCAGCTGATTGGGCGCTACCCTTCACCCAGCAAATATGGAAAAAAATAGGCGGTGCCTCCTCCAATACATCAATATTACTGATAGGCGATGAAGACCCGGAGAGCAACCAGAACAAAAAATTCAAGGCCCCGAAAGTTGCATCATTGATTGTTGCCGGAGAATTAATACCCTTGGAAATTAAAGTGCACTACGACAAAATAGTAGAAGGAGTAATCTGATTTGTTTATGATTTTAGAAAACAGAATTTGTCCGTACCCCGGTTTAAGACCTTTTAATGAAGAGGAATCAATCTTCTTTAAGGGGCGGGAAGAACATATTGATCAGATTATTCATCAGCTGGAGGCCAAAAAATTCGTGATGGTGACCGGGGCATCGGGCGATGGTAAGTCTTCGCTTGTTTATGCCGGGGTTATACCTAATGCCCGTGCTGGTTTTTTCAAAGCAAAATACAATAATTGGGTGGTTGCTGATTTCAGGCCAGAACGGTCACCGCTTAAAAACTTTGCAGGTGCACTTGCTGCGGCTCTGAGCCTTGATGACGTGCCTAAGATAGAAAAAGAATTGAGCTATGGGTTTTCAGCCCTTACTGATATTTATAAATCAACACCCTATTATCTCGATCAAAATAGTGCTGATTTCAAGGCGCTGGACGAAGCAGAGCAAAAGAAGAAAAAACGAAAGGCTGCCAACCTGCTGATACTGGTTGATCAGTTTGAAGAGTTTTTTACGAATATTGAAAATTTCCCGGGAGGTAAACCATCGTTTGCAGCACAGGCTGTGATAAACCTTGTGCTTGAGACCGCCAAAATAGCGCTCGACGAAGGATTGCCTATTTATATCATCTGCACCATGAGGTCAGATTATATCGGGCAATGTGCTTCATTCCGCGGCTTACCAGAGTATATCGGGTTCAGTCAGTTTTTTGTGCCCCGACTCACCCGGAAAGAAATTTTTCAGGTGATAGAAGAGCCAGCCTTGCTGAACGGGGACAAAATATCAAAACGGCTGGTGGAAACCCTGATTTCAAAATTGGACGAAGGTGTAGACCAGCTGCCCGTTTTGCAGCACGCACTCAACCAGATTTGGCAAAAAGCAGACAATGGACTGCTTGAAATGGACCTTATCCATTTTGCTGAAGTGGGCGGGCTTAACAGAAAATACCTGAATCCCGCAGACAAACTGGTATTCGAAAGCTGGCTCACAACAGTACCGGAATATAAACAACCGTTTTTCAACAACCCTTCGCTCGACAATGTACTGGATACCCACGCCAATGAACTATTTGAAATAGCCGCAGAAGAAGTAAATAAGAAATACGGGGAGCAAAAAATAACTCCTGCTGATGCAAAACAAGTAATAGAAATAACCTTTAAGTGTCTTACAAAGATCGATGAATCGAGGGCGGTGCGCAACAGGATGACGCTGCAAGAGATTGTAAACATTATAAATAGCGAACACCTCAATACTACAATTGTTGGCGAGGTGCTGAATATATACCGAAAGCAGGGCAATACATTCTTAAAACCCTTTATTGATGAAACCCCGGATTCTGCCGTACTAAAGAACGAAAGCATTCTGGATATTACGCACGAAAGCCTGATAAGAAACTGGTCCATGCTCAGCAACTGGGCGAAAGAAGAGTATGAAGACCTGCTTAACTTTCAGGATTTTAACAAGCAACTGCAACGCTGGTTACTGAATAAGAAATCGCCCGGCTACCTGCTGCCCATCGGGCCGCTTACTTTCTTTGAGACTTGGTTTAAGAAAGCCAGACCGAATAAGTATTGGCTCATGAAATACGATGAGCGCGACCTGCCGACCGACCAGAAACTAAAGGACGCAGAAGCCACATTACAAAACGCTACCCAATTTATACGTAAAAGTGCCCGCCGCCTGATTATAAACCGAACTGTACTCCGGTACGGGGCCGATAGAATTATTGCTGCATTCGGCATTTTGCTGCTCGTAGCAAGCTGCACCTACTTCACATTCGATTTTCGCAAAAAACAAAACGACTATGTGATAAGGGAAATAGAGCAAAAGAGTGATAGTTTATTGAAGTCCAAGTTTATTAAATCGCCTTTAAAAGCAGAATATATTATAACCGAAGAGCGCCTGCACCCGGGCAGCTATGCAAGCAAACTAAATCTTTTCAAATCAGATTCCGAAAAACTCGATATCCTGATGAATATGATAACAATTTGCATAAAATGCCAGATGAACAAAGGTGAAAATGAACCAGATAATCCTTTGTTACTTCAACTTGTGAAAAACCAAGTTGACATCTTGGGAAAAAATATTGACGGTAAGCCTTTGGAGTCCAACATAAATAACATAATAGCTTTCACTTATGAAATGATTCTATTGCGACGTGACCCAGATTTTTTGGCAAGAACAGGTAACGAAACAAAAGAAAAACTAAATGCTGTCTCAAGTAAAGTTTATAACCATTTTATCGATTTCTTGAGTGATACAGTAGCGGTCAAAAAAATTGAAATAAATGACTTCAACAAATTGCTACAAACACTACCTGAACTGATTGATTGTGATCAACAAAAGATTAAGAAGATAGTCGATTTACTGTCTCCTTTCAATGCACAACCTAAGAATATCTTTAATATCCTATATCCAGAAAATAGAACGGTAGCTCAAAACAACAACGAAAAAATAAATCACAATGGTGGTTATTATCAGCTTTCTTGCCTTTATGCCTTAGTTGGCGATTTCCCGAATCTAAACCGGAGCTTCGATTCCTTGATCACCACTAACAAAAACTTCCTTTTGGGGTTAGAAGGCTACAGCTATAATTACATTCTATATAATCTCATGCAGAATGGCAATCTATATACAGATAAAGGATTGTCTTTTATACAAAAAATTGAAGGTAAACAAAATGTAAAAAGGAGTGCACCATTTTTATTCCAGCTGTGTGAACGACTAATGGGTTACAATAAATACACTGTTTCTTATTGGTCACCAACCCTACTGGCAATTGCAAATAAACCTGCATTTAAATTTACCATCGGTGAAGAACAGATCAAATTTAGCGACG
>CAILMA010000723.1 GCA_903835145.1 uncultured Bacteroidota bacterium | reverse complement strand
ATTGGGTAATTTTTTTGAAATCTTATGTATAAGTAATTTGTGTAAATTTCTTTGATTTTATTTCAGTGGCCCTGAATTATCAAACTTACGGATTACCGAAAGCCATAAACGATGCATTTTTTAAACGTAATGGCAATTGCGGATATGTCTTAAAACCACATTACCTTCTGAATCCATTAGAGCCACTTTCTAACGAGTGAGTATATGCAAATAACTGGTTCATCATCATTTCTTTCATTTTTAATCAAGAAAATTTCAGGTTTCGAAGGTGAGCTCATATTCAATACTGATAAGCCAGACGGTACACCAAGAAAGTTGCTCGATGTGACGAAGCTTCACGAAAGCGGCTGGCACCACAAAATTGAATTAGAGGAAGGGATAAGGATGGTTCATGATGCCATAAAAGATACTCATTGGGACTAATGATTTGTTAGTCCCATTCTTACTTTAAGTTTATAAAGGATCTTACCCAAAGGATTGTTCATCAAATGATGTAGTACTGTCAGTCGGTATTGCCAATAATAAAGTTTAGGCGAGGCCCCGTAATATTTTTTATAGCTCGTTACACATTCTTTTACGCCTTCAAGGTACTTTACATTACTCACACCTGTCGGGTCAAATACGGAAATCGGATAGTCGATAAAATCATTTTTCTCATCTGCAATCCGGCACAAAAAATCATAATCCATTCCAATCTTAACAGAAATATCAAAATACCCCCGCCTTTCATAAACTTCTTTTTTCACGTACATGGTGGGGTGAAAAACACCGTGCATGCCGCGGTAAAGTTTACTTTTCTCAAATTTCTTGCCGATAAGCACCCACATCCCCGCACGGAACATATTCAACTTCCCATTGCACCACATGAGGGTACTGTCATTTTCGAATGTTGTAAATACCCGGCGGAGGACGGTTGGGTCATAAAGAACATCACCCGAATTTAAAAGCGTTGTTATTTCGCCGGTGGCTTTGTGTATTCCTTTATTAAAAGCGTCTGCAATCCCTTTATCCCGTTCACAAATCCATTTTCGGTATACCGGTTGCACATTGGTTTCAAGCCAGTTTTTAATATCAGGCTTCGAAGATCCATCTATGATAATATGTTCGTATGGTTTTAATTCCTGTACATCAACAGATGCACAGGTTTTTATGACATCATCTAAATTATTAAAGCAAATAGTAACGACTGAAATACGATTCATATGGCAACAAAGTAACGGAAATGTACCTGCCCAAGCAAATTTTATGGTACCGGGGTTCTTTTAAAAATCGTTTTAATACTTCGTTACTTTTTTATTTGTAATAATCCCATCACAATCAATTTTAAGGAAGTAAATTCCAGATGGCAGCACTGATAAATCGATATCGGATTCTTTTTCTGTTGTAGCTACTAAATAAATACTTTGCCCAAACTCATTAAAAAGTTGAATAGTGCCTTTGTTTGAGGGTAACTGAATAGTTATTTTGTTTTTTGCCGGAATTGGGAAGACTAAAATTTCATTGTCGTTTTGCAGGTTATCTATTCCGGTTGTGAGTAACGCTTGCGCAGTCGTATCCGCACAACCCCAAGAATTGTTAATAACACATCTATAGTGATCTCCTGCAATGCCAGCTGTAACCGGACTAACAGTTAGCGTGTTAGTGGTAACTCCAGAATACGGACCAGAGTTAGTTAAATTTACAAATCCAGTGCCTCCATCTTGCTGCCATTGGTAGGTTGCACGAGCGATCGTGGTATGAACGGAAAATGTAGCAGTCCTGCCCACATTTGTAGTTGAAGTTATTGGTTGAACTGTTATTGAGCCACAGCTGTCGCCATAATGGGCTACTTCGCTATCATTTAAAACTCTATTGTAAATCCGAATATCGTCTATGACACCCTTAAAATTGTATGGCCAGCCAGCAGCAGCGCCATAAATTGAGTTTCCAATGGAGAGACTATCTGTGCTCGAACCAATTGGCATACCTGGGCTCGTGCTGTAAAACAACGATCTTAATGTGTCATTTATAAATACTTTATAAACCGTATCGTCAAAAGTTGCAACAATTTTATACCATCTATTTTCGACAATAGTAGGTCTGTATTGAGTTGCTGCATATGATGGCGGGGTCAAATTGTAAGCGCTATTGTAGAATACTTCCAAAGTTGTATCCAAATTTGTGCAGCTTGAGTCAAATGGGTTGTCATCAAAAGATAGGTTGTAGCTGGCTAAATCGTGGTTTGAGCCATTGCCACGGGTCAGTATCATATTTGATTGGCAAGTCCCTGAATAAAAGCCAGTGACTTTAACAATAGCGCACATAGTCAGGTTATTCGTAGAAATATTCAAATCCGGAGCATAAGAGGCTGATATATAACTATTTACTCCGTCAAAATAATAAGCGGTATTAGGTAGTCCATCTATACCAGTCGTTGGTGTTACACTGTGAAGATGACCTGTATGTCCATTTCCAGAGATATCAGAAGCTCCTCCATTAAAATCCCAATGTGCAATAAGTCCGGTTGAACTTTGTGCAAAAGCCAGTGGGGCAACACATAGCATGCAAAAAATAGAGAGTAAGTTTTTCATAAATCAAGGTTAAATTTGTTTTGAGCGAATTTAGGAAAATAAATCTAATAAAAAGCATTTGCTTTGTTTAATTATTTTTGCATCAGAATGAAAAGAATTAAAAATCAAATTGCCTCGATCATTTATAAATTGATTTTCGTTTTGGTAAAATTACTCCCGAAACGGGAGGGACAAAAACATCTGGTTTTAGTCAAAACAGATGAAATTGGGGACTTTGTGATGTTTAGGAATTACTTCAAGTATTTCAGAACGAGTCAGAAATTTAACAAGTACAAAATTACTTTGGTAGCAAATGCAGCTTGGAAGAAACTATATGAGGAATTTGACAAGGATGTTTTTGATGACGTTATTTGGTTAGATAAAAACAAGTTTAAAATGGATCTTTTATTTCGCTTTTCTATTTTGAAAAAAATAAGGAATCTCGGGGCTTCATATGTAATAAATTGCATTTATTCACGATGTACAATAATTGACGACGGTATTGTTTTTATACTAACCGGTGCCAAAAAAGTTGCTATGATTGCGGATAAAAATAATAGATTGCCGAACGAACACAATTGGGACAGGCTAATTTATACCGAAATAATTGATGCAGGCGACGTCACGTTGTTTGATGTACAAAGAAGCGTAAATTTTCTTAATAAGGTAATCGAAGTAGGGAATTTGCCACTGGAAACAAAATTTAAAATAGCCAGTGACGATAATCCAATAACTGGAAAATATTTTATCATGTTTCTTGGTGCCGGTAACCCCGAACGGAGGTGGCCAGTTCAAAACTTCATTGAAATAGCTGAATACACAAACAAGAAATATGGTTTAATTCCAGTTTTGTGTGGCGGTCCAGGCGATGATGTTGACGCTGAGAAAATAGAGTGTCTGTACAAGAATAGACTCATAAATCTTGCAGGGAAAACTTCACTCGTAGAAATGGCTAAAAAAATGGCATTCGCCGAATTTGTAATTTGTGTTGATACAGGAGCAGTTCATATAGCTGCGGCTACAGGTGTGCCTGTCATTGGCCTTTACAGTGGCAAATTTTTTCAAAGGTTTGCACCCTATCCAAAACAAATAAATGAACATTTCTATCCTGTTTACCCTGATTTCGTCGATGAAATGATAGCTAAAAAAGATGTTAGACTTTTTGATACGGACATAATGAAAAACGATACTATAAAGCAAATTGCACCTACTAAAGTCTTTCCATTTGTTGATTTGATTTGCAGTTCGAAAATGTCAAATTAAACGCCCCCCTACCTCAGCAACGTTATATTTCCATGCTTTGTAAAAAGTATACCATTGTGGGTTACGGCTTGCAATTCATAGACATAAACATCAAAAGGCTGAGGTGTTCCCTTATAGTTTCCATCCCATCCTTCATCGATATTTGTTGTAGAAAAAACTTCATTGCCCCAACGGTTAAATATTTTAAAATAGTTTAGCGTTGCGCCGCCTCTTTTTATGGCATACAAAATAGCGTTGTGATCTGCACCCGGGGTGAAAGCGTTGGGCACATTTATCAGGGTATTGACATCTACATATACACTGATGGAGTCCAGTGTTTTACATCCGTTTGTTGTGGTTCCGGTCACATAGTACTTGGTATTGTCTGTAGGTGCTGCAATTGGGTTTGAAATTGTGGCATCATTCAGGCCGGCCGGCGGAAACCAACTAAATCCCGAGCAATTGCCCTCGGTAGTTATTTGATAGCTTTCACCCGGATAAATCGTAGTACTGTCTGCAAGGTATATAACGGCATTTGGCCAAACAGTTACTGTAACGCCAAGCGTATCCTTGCAGCCTACAGCACTGGTCACGACCAATTTATAGGTTTGCGTCGCGATGGCATGCACCCACGGCATTGCAGACATAGAGTCATCGAGATATAAACCAGGTACCCATTGGTATTTTGAACCACCAGAGGCTGATAGTTGTACTGAGTCGCCCGGACACATGAATTGATTGCCAATTACAACACCGAAATTCCCGGGCTGAACGATAAATTTGGTAGAGTCAATTGCCTTACAACCTGCTGAGGTTGTAACATTGACGTAGTACGTGCCAGTGGCGCCGGCGGTAAACACAACATCAGCTGTGTTGGTATGATCAAGAGAAAGCGCAGGCGACCAGCTGTAAGTGTAGCCCGAGAACCAGCCTGGTGTTACTGTGCAATGCGCATGAATGGTGTCATACAGGCAAACAAAACGGTTGCCGCCAATAAAGACTTCCGGGTTGGGTTGCACATCGAGGAAAAAGGAGTCTTTCTTTATGGGGCAGCCAGGGAAACTGACGGAGATTACATATTCAGCACTTGTATCAGGAGTAATTAGTGGGTTTGCAATAGTTGATGTAGGAATTCCTGCTGTGGGCAGCCATTGATAAGTTGCACCCGGTACTTGTGAACATAGTGCCTGCACTACCTGCCCCTTGCAAATAGCAGTATCGCGGTTCACAAGTTTAAACGTGTCATATAAGATTGCAACATGAATGGTGTCTGCTCCGGGGCATCCGCCATTGCTTACTTGCAGCCAATAGGTACCTGAGGTAGTAACGGTGAGCGCAGGCGTAGATGCGCCAGTGTTCCAGAGATAGGCCGGCGCCGAATAGGATACTGACGAAGAAAGAGTAACATCAGATCCATCGCAATTGGTTATATCCGGGCCAAGGTCAACTACCGGAGCCGGGAAAACACTTACATGTACTGTGTCACTGGTAGTACAGCCACCATTTGATACCTGTAGCCAATAGGTGCCGGTCGCAGAAACCATAATGGAACTGCTCGTGGCACCGGTGCTCCAAAGCAAAGTATAGCCCGCTGGCTGGGTGGTTGATAATACCGTAGAGTTTCCGGTACAAAATCCAGTGTCATTCCCTAGGTTTACTACCGGAGGTGTTCCAAACGACACCCTAAATGTGTCATACACAGCGCCGCAAGCTGAAGTTGCGGTGACCCAGTAAGTACCAGCTGCGGTTACGGTTATGTTTGAGGCAGTGCTGCCGGTACTCCAGTTATATGAGGTATATCCTGTCGGGGCGGTTAAAGTACCAGTAGCAGCCGTGGTACAAATAGTGGTGTCAGTACTGTAACGAAAAGTGTCGGCTACCGTACTGGGTATCAGCCGGATGGAGTCAATCCTCATATGGCAGCTGGCATCAAACAAATCGACCCAATAGATACCTGCTGTTGAAGTAGCTATAGAATAGGTCGTTGCACCAGTGCTCCACAAATAAGTCGCCGCTGTGGTGTCAGCATGCAGCGTTACCGAAGTCCCGGCACAGGCATATGCATCGGAGGTGTCTATAACAGGGCCACAAGCGAAACTGCTTTCCGAAACTATTGATGAGCGCCCCCTCGTAGAAACGATGGCACCATTGAGTGCCATCCCCGTTGCATTAACGTAATACCCGTTGTTACAGTTATGTACCTCAATACTCAGCGTGTGGCGGCCCGGAGCTACCATACCCAGATTTATGCTGTAAGCTATAAAACCGGTAACCCCGCATGGGGTGCTGGACGGGGTGAAAATAGGCACGCCATCCAGGAACATATTTGAAACCCAGTCGTCTGACTCAATTTTTGCATTGAATTTCAGTGAGTCAGAGGTACAAACGTCAAACGGACGGGACAAAGTCATCCAGTAAATGTCGGCTCCTGAACCAGAAGTATAGTAGCCCCAGTAGTTTAGCGCGCTCATCCATGTGCACAATGTTCCACAAGACGGCCACACGCCACACGGTACAATATCATAACAGCCTGTTGTGTAACCCTCGCCAATTGCCGAATCCAGCGCCGCACCAGAAAGCGTTGAAGTCCACTTGGGATCGCGAACGGTAGGGGTTGTAAGTGCACCAGCGATTGGGTCGTAGCCTGTACTTATGTTCAGAGAATCAACTGAACATTGTGCGTATGCGGCATGAAGCCCAAAGCTTATTAAGAAGAATAGTATTATTTTTTTCATATTATTCAGGACAGAGGTTAAAGTTTTGATTATCAAATCTATAAGCAAAACAGACTTTTCAATTGGTTACAGAGCAAAAATAGCTAATTATTCATACCCAGTTGTATAACCCGCCCTATTTCCGAGAGCCATCAAGAATTTTATTGAAAAAATTAATTGACTCATTTTGCTCGTGCTTGCTAATTCACTGCTTAGCACTAACTTTGTTTATTATTTTACCATCTTACAAGTAAGGGACACGAAATATGAACTTTTTAACACTGGCGGCTGATACCAGCACTCCCATCAATTATTTTCCTATTGCCCTGCAATTGATTATAGCTATTGGTTTTGTTGTAGTAATGATGGGCATTACACATCTTATAGGTCCCAAGAGAAAAACCAACGACAAGCTTATAAATTTCGAAAGTGGTATTCCTTCGGTAGGCAACGCCCGTCAGCCTATGGGTATTAAGTACTTCCTGGTGGCTATCCTTTTCGTATTATTCGACGTTGAGGTCATTTTCTTTTATCCTTACGCTATTAATTTCCGTTTTCTTGGGTGGGACGGATTCATGGAGGTGATACTTTTTGTTGCATTTTTCCTTTGCGGCTTTATATATATCATTAAAAAAGGTGCGTTAGATTGGGAAGAATAACCCAATGGATAGTGCAAATCTCTTCGATAAACATCCAGCTGCTGATTACATAATATATAGTGCGTTGATTTTCAAATTTTTACGTTAAGTTTTTTATATGCGTCCTGTACAATATAATACAAAGGTGAAATTAGTGGAAGCCCCTGAAGGCTATTCGGGAGAAGGTTTCTTTTCAACCTCGTTTGATAAAGTAGTGGGCTTAGGCCGAGCCAATTCTTTGTGGCCTCTTCCGTTTGCTACTTCTTGCTGTGGTATTGAGTTTATGGCAACAATGGGTTCTAACTACGATTTGGCCCGTTTTGGGTCAGAGCGAATGGGCTTTACACCCCGCCAGTGCGATATGCTGCTGGTAGCTGGCACCATAGCCAAAAAAATGGGTCCAATTTTGCGCCAGGTGTACCTACAGATGGCAGAGCCGCGTTGGGTTATCGCCATTGGTGCATGCGCATCTTCCGGCGGCATTTTTGACTCTTATTCCGTACTTCAGGGTATCGATCAGGTAATACCGGTTGATGTTTACGTACCTGGGTGTCCTCCGCGTCCGGAAGGCATTATAGATGGTATCCTCAAACTTCAGGAAATAGTGAAAAACGAAAGTCTGCGCCGCCGCAATAGCCCGGTGTATAAAGAATTGATGGAAAGCTATGGTATCCAGTAGTTTAGCTGGTTACTATTCCTCTTTTATCGACTTTCAGCGTGTTGAAATGTCAAACAATAACACAAAATGACCAACGAAACGATACTAAATAAGCTTAACGATAATTTTGGCGGCCGTATTTCTGGGATTGAAGAGCCCTATGGACTGTTCACTTTTGCTGTGGCTGCCGATATGAATATTCAGGTTTTAAAATACCTGAAAGATGACGCTGGTTTTATCTTTTTAACCGACCTTACAGCTGTTCACTATCCTGAAAGGGCCGGCGAGGAGTTGTGTGTCGTTTATCATCTGCATAACCTCGTGGAGAATGTAAGGATACGCATGAAAGTTTACCTGCCAGTTGCCCAGCCGGATATTCAATCTGCAACCCCGCTTTTCAGCGGTGCAAACTGGATGGAAAGAGAAACCTACGATTTCTTTGGTGTTAATTTCGTTGGGCACCCTAATCTAATCCGTATTCTTAATGTTGATGAGATGGACTATTTCCCAATGCGTAAAGAATATGAAATGGAAGACCCTACTCGCAGAGACAAAGATGATGAAATGTTCGGTAGAGGGTAAACAGTGTAATACAAGAAATATGTTTTGATGTCATGGAGCAATTCGTTGTCAATATTCTTACCTGGAATTTGCAAAAAAAATCATCGGAGGTATTAAAACATACCTTAAAACATGTTGCGCATGAAAATGAAATAAATGTAATTGTATTGCAAGAAGCTGGAATAGATGTTATTGCAGAACTGAAGCCCGACTTTAAAGAAGTTATTTATGAAAAAGTTGCGGAGAAATGTACGTTGAGAATATTAATTAAGAAAGATATTTTCGATGTATCGCAACCCTACAAAGGAGAACAAAATAAGCTATTTTTTGTTCATTTGAAGCAAAAGGGAAGTAAAGAAGGTTTTAATATAGCTGGTGTTCATTTGCATAGCAAGTCAGGTAGTGCTGAAAATAAAGACATAGTAAGAACACACAAAAACACTGTGATTACCGATAAAATAAAGAACCTTGAAAGCGATACAAAATTCACTTCCACAAAAAGGACAGTGTTAGTCGGGGATTTTAACGCTAATCCCTATGACAATGATTTGCTCGATTTCGCAATGATACCGGCAATTCAGGATAGAGAATTGATAACAATACTCACAAGTGAGTCCAGTATCTTTCCTGATACAGTTAAAAATGTTGATTATTGGTATAATCCCATGTGGAATTTTTTTGGGGATCATAACGCTTACAGTGAAAAGGATTCAAAAAGAAAAGCTGGGAGCTATTTTCTATTTTCAGAAAGCTGGACGAAAATGTGGCATCTTTTTGATGGTTTTATATTGCGCCCATCTATAATGCATTGCATAGATTATGCGAAATCCGGGATACTCGAATGCACAAAGTCGCGAAATTTTATAAAGCCAAATAAGTTAAAGAACAGATATGGCTTGATTGACGAGTTATTATCCGATCATTTACCTGTAAAAATTTCTTTGATTTTAAATTGATAACAGCATGAGAAATATATTTAAAATTGATTCGTATAAGTCTGAAATAAAAGACGAAGAATCGTATAAACAATTAGTACATGATCATCCTGAAAATATTCTAAGCGAATATGCCGATGAGGTTGCTTCGGAATCAGCTCAAAAATTTGATGGCAGAGTTTTTAAAACCGTCATGGAAGATACAGATGAAATTATCTATGCATTCTACATCGTATCATCGGAATTTGGTGATTTGATGTACCGACTGATAGAAGTTACCCAAAAAAATATAGGTAACGAATATCCGGTAAATGTTGAGTTTAATACAATCAATATGGAAAATGATGATAGAACAACATGTTCTAATTCTACAGAATTGAGGGAAAAACTTGAAGACTATTTTAAATCAGACGATACCGGCAAGGTATTTGGCTATTTAGATAGGCTAATAAAAATAAAGCAATACGAACGGTCTAAGAGTGCCTAAAATAACTAACATGACAGAAGTACAACCACAACAACACCATATAAAGCTTTCAGAAGAATCGCTTCAAAAGCAAACAACTACCCTAAATCTTGGCCCTACACACCCTGCAACCCATGGTGTATTCCAGAATATTATGGAAATTGATGGAGAGCGTGTATTGAAAACGGTGCCTACCATTGGCTATATTCACAGAGCTTTTGAGAAAATTGCAGAAAGAAGGCCTTACTACCAGATTACAACACTAACTGACCGGCTTAACTACTGTTCATCGCCTATCAACAACATGGGCTGGCACCTGACAGTTGAAAAGCTTTTGAACATAAAGACCCCCAAAAGGGTTGACTATCACAGGATAATATTAATGGAACTTGCCCGTATTGCTGACCACCTGGTGTGCAATTCGGTAGTTGCTGTTGATACCGGTGCACTCACAGGGTTCACATATGTGTTCCAGTATCGTGAAAAAATATATGAGGTTTTTGAAGAGGTTTGCGGTTCACGCCTTACCACCAACATTGGTCGTGTAGGCGGTTTTGAACGCAATTTCAGCGCTGCATTTTATCAGAAACTTCATGCCTTCATGGAAACCTTCCCAAAGGCCATGAAAGAGTTTGAAAACCTGCTGAACCGTAACCGTATATTTATGGAGCGCTGTATAGGTGCTGGCCCTATAAGTGCTGAAAGAGCCGTCAACTATGGCTTTACCGGCCCCAACTTAAGGGCTACTGGTGTTGACTACGATGTAAGGGTTGCCACTCCATACTGCTCTTACGAGGAATTTGACTTCAAGATACCAACCGGAACGGTGGGCGATGTTTATGACCGCTACATGGTGCGTAACGATGAGATATGGGAGAGTGTAAGTATCATAAAACAGGCTATCGAAAAGATTGCTAAACTGGAGAAAGAGTTCCCAGAACAGAAGGACATATTCTATGCTCCAGAGGCCGATCACTACCACATACCGCCAAAGGAAGATGTTTATACGAAAATGGAAGCCCTGATATTTCACTTCAAGATAATTATGGGTGAGATTGATGTGCCGCCAGGCGAAGTATATCAGGCTGTAGAGGGTGGAAACGGTGAGTTGGGTTTTTATTTGGTAAGCGATGGTGGCCGCACGCCATACAGGCTGCACTTTCGCCGTCCATGCTTTATCTATTATCAGGCATACCCTGAAATGGTAGAAGGTGGACTGCTAAGCGACGCGGTTATAGCTTTGAGCAGCCTAAATGTAATAGCAGGTGAGCTTGATGCATAGTCATTACGCTGCTGATTGAAGATAAATTTTAGAAAAATAATTGAAAGCTGACTAACATTTTAGTCGGCTTTTTTCTTTGGCAGTGTTAAAATTTGTCATGTTTATTTGTGGAATTGAAATTAATTGTTAATTT
>CAILMA010000722.1 GCA_903835145.1 uncultured Bacteroidota bacterium | reverse complement strand
TTAAAATAACACCCAAAACCGAGCAAACCATACGCCAGCGCTCGCTCGAAGAGATTTTCGGTAAGCTGAAAAAATCAAAACAAGGCAGCCACCATACCTTTAAAACCGGTCAGGGCGATGAGCCTAATCCCGAAACACGCCCCTATGAATTTGGCGACGCTCCGGAGAGCATCAACTACACCGGCAGCCTCAAAAACGCCTTCATCAACCGGGGTATTGATAGCCTGAACATGCATCAGGATGACCTGGAAATACACGAAACTGACTACAAAGCACAGACCTCTACCGTGCTCATGATAGACATTTCGCACTCCATGATTTTGTATGGCGAGGACCGCATTACACCAGCCAAAAAAGTTGCTATGGCGCTTAGTGAGCTCATCACCACCCGCTACCCCAAGGACACGCTCGATATTGTTGTATTCGGCAACGACGCATGGCAAATTGAAATGAAAGACCTGCCCTACCTGGAAGTAGGCCCATACCATACCAATACGGTTGCCGGCCTGGAGCTGGCAATGGAGCTGCTGCGCCGCCGGAAAAATCCGAACAAGCAGATATTTATGATTACCGATGGCAAGCCAACCTGCCTGAAAGTGGGCAATAAATATTACAAAAACAGCTTTGGCATCGACAGCAAAATCCTGAACCGCACCCTCAATCTCGCCGGCCAGCTGCGCCGCATGAAAATACCCGTAGTCACCTTCATGATAGCCAAAGACCCCTACCTGCAAGCCTTTGTACGCAACTTTACCGAGGTAAACGGGGGCAAGGCTTTCTATTCCTCACTCGATGGCCTCGGCAGTTTTATCTTCGAAGATTACGTGAAAAACAAACGAAAAACGGTAAGGTAATTGAGCATGATACAACACATAAAAATATTGCATTTTTGTGTAATTAGTTTTAGCACATGACACTCGCTGACCTTGATATAAACAAGAAATACAGCTATGCTGACTATTTCAAATGGACCTTCCCGGAGCGAGTTGAACTTCTGGATGGGAAGATTCATGTTATGTCTCCGTCTCCGGGCACCGCTCATCAGATTTTGGTAAAAAAAATATGCGTGAGTCTATATAATTTTCTTGGAAATAAACCCTGTGAGGTGTTCATCGCCCCATTCGACGTGCGGCTTCCTCGAAAATCAGCCGACGACAAAGAAATTTTCACCGTACTGCAACCAGACCTTTGTATAGTGTGCGACCCATCAAAAATCGATGCCCGCGGTTGCCTCGGTTCACCAGATCTGGTGGTTGAGATCCTCTCGCCGGGCAACAATGCCAAAGAACTGAAAAACAAGTTCAATATTTATGAAGAGGCGGGAGTTAAAGAATATTGGATTGTATCGCCGCAAGACCATACGTTTACAGTTAATATCCTTGCTGATGGCAAATACATAACCTCCCGCCCCAAAGTAGAAGGCGACTACATAACTTCAACACTACTTCCCGGTTTTTCTTTAGACCTTGCAAAATTGTTTGAAGGGATTAATTTTTAACCGTGGGTTTACATGACCGGGCATCATACAGATTCCCAAAAACGCTGAACATAAATTTATCTGGACGAACGCATCTTGCTCCCCAAAAAAGCTCAACTCTTTATAAAATCAGCGATTGCTGCTAAAATAAACCTTGTCCTTGCCCCCGACGTTTGATATTCTAAGTGCGCGGACAGCCACTCTTCAAGATATTTATTGTCATTAAGCGCATTCCATTCCTTCTTGAGGTACCGATTTAATTCGAGCTCGGTATTTTTCATTTCTTCCCACAATGATTTCCGGTTATCTAAAACAAAAACAATATCCTCGAAATCCTGACTCGTTCGCCCATCGTTTGCTCCCCTACCTTTAAAAGCTTCAAGCTTGCTCGCTATAAAAAAGGGTGCGGAAAATATGTTTATCTGCGTGTGTTCATCAATTTCGTAAGGCACAGTATTTTTAAAACCTGCCTTGTACCATATATTACTGAAACCCAAAACGCCTTCCTCAGTCGGCATTATGTCAACGGTCAGCCCTTGGTATCTAAACCGGCAGGTCACTTTTGATTCAATGTCAATGGTAAATCCAAGTTCATTTAGCCGATCTTGAATTTTTATATAGGCGCCGTAAGTGCCAATTTCGATAAGTACATCAATATCATCTGTAGGCCTTACATCTGACTGATCCGGCCTATCGGCATATAACGAAACAGTAGCACCTCCTACAAATACAATTTGATCGCGGAGTTCTCGAAATCCGTGGTAAACGCCCTTTATTCGAACCAGATTTACATGATGACTCATTGAACAATCATTTTTCTTAGTTCCGCAATTGCTACCTG
>CAILMA010000721.1 GCA_903835145.1 uncultured Bacteroidota bacterium | reverse complement strand
TAAATATATGTTTGTAAAATTTGTTCATCTGTATTTTTGCTTCGATCTTTACGGTATTTTAAAAGTTCTTTTCGAAATTTTAAAATAATTTGCAAATCGTTTTCATTACAGATTGGTAAATCAAGTTGTTTTAAAAACCGTTGAAATACTGCGAATTCATACTTTTTTTTTGTGGAAAGAAAAGAAAAACGTTGAAAAAAAGGAATTATAAAATTTTCTAGATTTTTTTTATTATTAATCTCTAAGATATATTTTCCAGCTTCAGCTTCTCTTATTTGTCCACAACCAAAATATTTTTTACATATATTTAAGATCATTTCTTCATTTTGCGAAATATTAAAAGCTAATGAAAATTTCCAGCCTGAAGGAAAATCTTTTCTTGGTCTTGCGGTAAAGTAAAAACTTCCTTCACCATCAACAAAACCAGCAATATAATTTCCTTTATCAGAAGGTACTTGATCTATTCTATTAATTTTTGGCATAAAAGTCTTTCCTGCTGATTGTCTTTTAAGTATTAATGATTGTTAGCCGCGAGGGATTATTAATACTGCTTCTTACATTTTTACTATTGGCATAACACAAGAATACGATTTCGCTCTTTCTCGCCTAGGGCTTATGATTCAGAGAGTTGCCAGTGTTGTTGATTCCAATGAGTAGTCGAAGTATTTAAGAGTTTCCAGCAAATAGCTTAATTTTAGAACTACAAAAGTCTATAGTTACGGCCGCCGTTCACCAGGGCTTCGGTCGCCAGCTTTGATAACTCAAGAGTTATCGAACCAACTTCCTTAACCTTCTGGCACTGGGCAGGCGTCAGCCCCCATACATTGTCTTACGACTTCGCGGAGACCTGTGTTTTTGGTAAACAGTCGCTTGGGTCAGGTCACTGCGAGCGCATATATGCGCCACCCCTTCTTCCGAAGTTACGGGGCCATTTTGCCGAGTTCCTTAGAGAGAGTTCTCTCGCGCCCCTTGGTATACTCTACCAGCCCACCTGTGTCGGTTTGCGGTACAGGTAATCTGTATTCAAAAGTCGTACGGGCTTTTCTAGGAGGAAAACTCTGTTTTTTATTCCAGAAGTTGCTTTATGCCCTCGTCCCCCGGGACTAAATACAAATCAGTACAGGAATGTTCGCCTGATTTTCCATCGACTCCGCCTTTCGGCTACGCCTTAGGTCCTGACTCACCCTCCGCGGACGAACCTTCCAGAGGAACCCTTAGGCTTTCGGGGCAACAGATTCACACTGTTGTTTTCGTTACTCAAGCTGACATTCTCACTTCTGCTTCGTCAAGGGTAAAGTTCCCTTCCCCCATCACTCGCAAGCAGAACGCTCCCCTACCGGAAGGAATAACCCTAACTCACAGCTTCGGCAAAGTACTTAGTCCCGTTCATTTTCGGCGCAAGAGCGCTCGACCAATGAGCTGTTACGCACTCGTTCAAGGATGGCTGCTTCTAGGCAAACCTTTTGGCTGTCTTAGCACTCCCACCTCCTTTACCACTGAGTACTTATTTAGGGGCCTTAGCTGGTGATCTGGGCTGTTTCCCTCTTGACAATGAACCTTATCGCCCACTGTCTCACTCGCTTATTGTATTCATGTTCAGTATTCTTAGTTTGTTACGATTTGGTACCGCTTTCGCAGCCCGCACCGATACAGTGCTTTACCCCTGAACAGCGCGTAATAAGCGGCTGCACCTAAATGCATTTCGGGGAGAACCAGCTAGCTCCGAGTTCGATTGGTATTTCACCCCTAACCACAACTCATCCGTCGATTTTTCAACATCGGTCGGTCGGGACCTCCACTTCGTATCACCGAAGCTTCATCCTGGTCATGGTTAGATCACCCGGGTTCGGGTCTATAAGAAGAGACAAACGCTCTATTCAAACATGCTTTCGCTCTGGCTTCGGTTTTAACCTTAACCAAGCCTCTCCCTATAAGTCGCCAGCTCATTCTTCAACAGGCACACGGTCAAGTCTCAAGACTCTCCCATTGCTTGTAAGCTTACGGTTTCATGGTCTATTTCACTCCCCTGTTGAGGTTCTTTTCACCTTTCCCTCACGGTACTGTTTCACTATCGGTCACCCAAGAGTATTTAGCCTTACGAGGTGGTCCTCGTAGATTCACACGGGATTTCACGTGCCCCATGCTACTCGGGATTCATAGTTAGAAAAAACTTTATATTACTAAAGTAATCTTTAACATATTTCATAAAATTACAGGACTCTCACCTTTTTTAGTACAGGACTCAGCTGTTTCATTTTTTTTGAAATATTTTATTGTTTCCTGATTTTTATCTCAACGAACAAAATCAGAAATAGTCTATGTCCCACAACCCCAATTCCATTCAAATTTAGTTATGCAAGCAAATCTAAATTCTATAATTAAATTGGTTTAGGCTGTTCCCATTTCGCTCGCCGCTACTCCGGGAATCGCGTTTGCTTTCTCTTCCACTAGCTACTAAGATGTTTCAATTCACTAGGTTATCTCTTTCTTTCCTATGAATTCAGAAAGAAGTTTTTTAGGTTGCCCTATTCGGGAATCTCCGGATCAAAGCGCCATTCCAGCTCCTCGGAGAGTATCGTCGGTAAGTACGCCCTTCATCGTCTTTGGGTGCCTAGGTATCCACCATAAGCCTTTAGTTTTTCGAGAACTGTAAAGAATCTCGTTTTTCTCAATTCAGTAACCGCAAGAAAGCTTTTGGAGGTAAGCGGACTCGAACCGCTGACATCTGCCTTGCAAAGGCAGCGCTCTACCAACTGAGCTATACCCCCTAAGCTGTTATTTTCGCGGTTTGGGCTATCCTGGATTCGAACCAGGGACCTCACCCTTATCAGGGGTGCGCTCTTACCAACTGAGCTAATAGCCCGTCGTAAAACTTCGAGTTTATCTTTTGTTTTTCCGTAAAACGAAAAAACAAACTAGTCCTAATTTAATAGGAAATAAACTTCATGCTTGTCTTACGATATATTATCCTTAAAAAGGAGGTGTTCCAGCCACACCTTCCAGTACGGCTACCTTGTTACGACTTCACCCCAGTCACTCACTCTGCCTTAGGCGTCCCCCTCTAGAAACTAGTTAGAGTAACGACTTTGGGCATAGTCAGCTCCCATGGTGTGACGGGCGGTGTGTACAAAGCCCGGGAACGGATTCACCGCCGTATAGCTGACCGGCGATTACTAGCGATTCCACCTTCATGCAGGCGAGTTGCAGCCTGCAATCTGAACTGAGACCAGCTTTTTGAGGTTTGCTTGGGGTCGCCCCGTTGCATCTCTTTGTACTGGCCATTGTATTACGCGTGTAGCCCAGGGCGTAAGGGGCATGCTGACTTGACATCATCCTCACCTTCCTCTGATTTCTCACCAGCAGTCTGCTTTGACGTATTGAACAAAGCATGAGGGTTGCGCTCGTTGCGTGACTTAACACAACATCTTACGACACGAGCTGACGACAGCCATGCACCACCTGTGTTCACATTCAAACCCCGAAGGGTAAGCACGGAAAGTTTTCTCTCTCCTTCGTGACATGTCAAACCCTGGTAAGGTTCTTCGTGTTGCATCGAATTAAACCGCATAATCCACCGCTTGTGCGGGCTCCCGTCAATTCCTTTGAGTTTCACTCTTGCGAGCATACTTCCCAGGCGGGAAACTTAACGCGTTAGCTACCATTCTGAAAAATTTTTAATCCCAAAATGTAGTTTCCATCGTTTACGGCTAGGACTAATGGGGTATCTAATCCCAGTCGCTCCCCTAGCTTTCGTCTCTCAGTGTCAGTGCAGGCCCAGAAAAGTGCTTTCGCCATTGGTGTTCTTCCCTATCTCTACGCATTTCACCGCTCCACAGGGAATTCCCTTTTCCTCTACCGCACTCAAGCTTCATAGTTTTTGCTGCTGGGATCCGGTTAAGCCGAACAATTTAACAGCAAACTTGCGAAGCCACCTACAGACGCTTTACGCCCAATAAATCCGGATAACGCTTGCATTCCACGTATTACCGCAGCTGCTGGCACGTAGTTAGCCAATGCTTATTCCCCAGATACCGTCAGAACTTCTTCTCTGGGAAAAGGAGTTTACAGCTCACGAGCCTTCATCCTCCACGCAGTATTGCTCCGTCAGGCTTGCGCCCATTGCGAAAAATTCCCCACTGCTGCCTCCCGCGGGAGTCTGGGCCGTGTCTCAGTCCCAGTGTGGCTGATCATTCTCTCAAACCAGCTACTGATCATCGCCTTTGTGAGCCTTTACCTCACCAACTAGCTAATCAGACGCAAGCTCATCCTGAAGCGATTGCTCTTTCAAAAAATTTCATATGCGGGATTAACCATCGTTTCCAAAGGTTATACCGCACTTCAGGGAAGATTCTTACGTGTTACTCACCCGTCCGCCACTAAATAAACATATTGCTACATTTACTCCGTACGACTTGCATGTGTTAAGCATACTGCCAGCGTTCATCCTGAGCCAGGATCAAACTCTCAAAAAATTGAATTTCTGCAACTTTTTTGTTAATTCATTTTTTGCAACGCAAAAAATGAAACAACAAACAAACAAACCACAGACTTTCTTGAGGCGCAACTTTTTCGAAAGATTAAAAAAGACAGGCTTCAGCCAATCTTTTTTAATCTAAAGTTCAGTGCGCAGATTGAATAAAAACTTAATCAATCATGTCTTTAATTATAAAACTAATAACATAAAATGAACAACATTGTCCGCCTCTAGTCAAAAATTCAATTTATTAAATTTTTTCATTATACAGCGAAATAAATACGGAATGTAAATTGAAAGGATATCATTCCATATCCGAAATGGATCGAATATGAAATATTCGCAAGGCGACAAATCAATAAATTGCGCCTGCGACAAAAAATTCAATTTATGGTTAGTCAATATTTCTAGCTACAGTTTTACGATCTCCCACCGATCTTTTAAATTAAATTAATGAAAAGAAAGAGGGAGTCAATACATGACATGTTTACTCCTTTTTTCATGCCAAAAAAGTTTTTTTAACAAACGAGGACAAAGTCATAACGTCCAAAATTCAATTTTTTCCATGAAATCCATCCAGTTTCCTTTTTACGAAAAGTGCAAAAATAAAACTACCCATAAACCCTAAAAAAAACATTTTTTAAGCACTGAATAATAAGTTTATTAAAACTGAACCAGCAGCCCAAATTGTGCGCTAACGAAGATCGTAAAACTTCTTTTTTAATTTTAACAAAACGCTTAAATGTTATCCGAATCAAGAAAAACAAAATAGATTAAAGAAACTAAACGAAGCAAAATTTGTTACAAAGTAACTTTATGATATAATAAATTTTAAGCTTTTTAACCGTAAACGCAAATTCCGCTTTTAATATATTCGTAAGGCTAAAAACATTTGTCATCTAAAGTTTAACTTAATTATGCGCTTTCGATATTAGAGAGAAAAATAAGGGGGCGTTGCCTGAGTGGCCTAAAGGACCGAATTGCTAATTCGGCGTATGCCTTAAAGTGTACCGAGGGTTCGATTCCCTCACGCCCCGAGAATTTTTTTCGACGCGCAACGCGTATTTGGAAAAACCGCCTGCGGCTAAAAACTAGTAGAAATAACGAAGCAAGCGATTAGGGAGATCTTTAATCGTACTCCTTTTAATAAAATTCAAGTGCTAGGAACAAATTAAGTTTCCTATTTTTTGATTTCCAACTGACTAAAAGACGCAAGGCGAATTTACAAATTCATTTTTAGCGCTATAACTAAGGGAATGGAAAAACAGGGCGGGAAGGGATTCGAACCCTTGGTGGCTCACGCCACGTTGGTTTTCAAGACCAAAGCCATAGACCACTCGACCACCCACCCATAAATTAGTTTTTTGGCGCAAAACGCTTTTTTATTGCTAAAGAGAAAATGAAACGCAAAACTGAAAAACAAACTGAAGCGAAAATTTTTTTCGCTTCTAAATGGTGCCCGGGACCGGATTTGAACCGGTGACACGGAGATTTTCAATCGCCTGCTCTGCCAACTGAGCTACCCAAGCATTTTATTAAACTACAATCTTTTTTCCTCACGATGAAATATAGGAATGAAAAAATTAATTTTATTTTTATTTGAAGATGAACCTTCGACTAAGAATTTTAATAAAAAACTTAGCGTTTTTTCGAATAAATTTAAATTAATAATCTTCATTATACTCTTAATTATAAGAAACCGTCAATTTGAAAAGATTTATAATAGAAACCTTTTGTCTTAACCAGTAAAAAATAAAACTATAAAATATCTTATAGTCAGTCGAGCAATAACGTTATAATTAGTTTAGTGGATTTTTCCGCACAGCGGAAAAATAAAACTTTCTGATTTATTTCCAATTTATTTCCAATTTTGCTTGCGCGTTCTAATTTCAGTGAAGCTGAAATTAGAACGCGCAAGCAAAATTGGAACGCGGAAGCGAAAAAACCAAGCCGAAGCACAAAAATTAACTAAACGATCTACGAAAAAACCATGGGGCTTTATTTCCAAATCAAATTTGACAAGGTCATTATATTGTAAGGTTCACTTTTATTTTATTTCTATTTCCATCTTCAGTTTCGCGTTTTATTTTTTGGTTAGCACCAAATGAACTAAAAGGAAAATTACTTTAAACTAAAAAACAAAATTATTTGAACGAGATCAACGGGACTCGAACCCGCAACTTCCGCCGTGACAGGGCGGTGCTCTAACCAATTGAACTATGATCTCATATACGTTATTATATGATT
>CAILMA010000720.1 GCA_903835145.1 uncultured Bacteroidota bacterium | reverse complement strand
AGTACTTAGTCGTTAGTACTTAGTCGTTAGTACTTAGTCTAAAGTCAAAAGTCTAAAGTACTTAGTACTCAGTCCCGAATTGTATGTAATTAGTATTTAGCCATGAGTAGGTTGAAATTATTAGCGGGTTATGGGTAGATATATTTAGTGGTGAGTCATCTGTACCTTGTATAATGCTTTCTTCCTTTGGTTTGGTGCTGCTATGGTAGCTTTATATGACTCAATTTCTACCCACTATTGAAAGATTAGGGCAAATTGCTGGTTACAATCGAATAAAGACTGTATAATAAAGACTGCACTCTTTCGACTTGGGACTTTCCACTAACGACTAAGTACTTTCGACTTAGGACTTTCTACTAACGACTAAGTACTTTCGACTTAGGACTTTCTACTTTCGACTAAGTACCAACGACTAATTACAATCGACTAAGTACTTTATGCTAACAAGTTTCTTTGTTTTGAATTACTTTTGACCCGTAAAAAACAACTGATGCAAAAAATAAATGCCGCTATCACAGCCTTGGGAGGTTATGTACCTGAATACAGGTTGACCAATGCTGAATTGGAAACAATGATGGACACCAATGATGAGTGGATACAGTCAAGAACCGGAATTAAAGAGCGCCGCATACTGAAAGGAGAAGGATTGGGGAGCAGCGATATGGCTACAGAAGCTGTAAAAGAGTTGCTGAGAAAGAGAGGAATAGCGCCGACAGAAATAGAACTTGTTATTTGTGCTACTACCACGCCTGATATGCAGTTTCCTGCAACTGCCAATATCATTTGCGATAAAGTGGGAATGACGAATGCGTGGGGTTACGATGTAAATGCCGCATGCAGTGGCTTCATTTTCTCGCTCACAATTGGTGCGCAGTTTATAGAAACCGGCCGCCACAAAAAAGTGGTAGTAGTGGGTGTTGATAAGATGAGCTCTATTATGAACTACGAAGACCGCGCAACATCTATCATTTTTGGCGATGGTGCAGGTGCGGTGTTACTTGAGCCAGATGGCGACGGTTATGGCCTGATAGACTCTATTTTACGTACCGATGGAAAGGGCCGGGTGTTCCTGCACCAAAAAGCGGGAGGATCAGTAAAGCCTGCGAGTCTGGAAACGGTGATGAACAAGGAACATTATGTGTACCAGGAAGGCCAGAGCGTATTTAAATTTGCTGTGAAAAACATGGCAGATGTTGCGGCCGAAATTATGGAGCGCAACAATCTCACCGGTGATGATGTGAACTGGCTGGTACCACACCAGGCTAACAAACGCATTATTACTGCTACAGCGGACAGGATGAGCCTGCCTGCCGAAAAGGTGATGATAAACATAGAAAAATTTGGCAATACCACAAACGGTACCCTACCCCTCTGCTTATGGGAATGGGAGAGCAGACTGCATAAAGGTGATAACATTATACTTGCTGCCTTCGGTGGCGGCTTTACATGGGGTTCTACCTATATGCGCTGGGCTTATGATGGAGATAAGTATGCAGGTAAGTAAACTTAGATAACAACATAAATGATATTGAACAGCCTGAGGGAATTTCCTTTGGGCTGTTTTGTTTTTGGGGACCTTTTGAGCGAAGTATGGCACTTGTACAGGAAAGATCGGGATCATAATGCTGGTGCTGTTGTCCGCAGGAAAAGCGGCACCACTAAAAACAATTAAGGCTGCTCCGCGAGGGAACAGCCTTAATAAATTGTAAGGGCAGCAAAAATTTACTGCTTGATAATAGTTGAAGTTTTCTGAATGCCACCACCAGTAACTTTCACGAAGTACAAACCAGACATCCAGTTAGCAGTGCTTACAGAATAGATGTTGGTGTTGCTTGGGCTGAAATGCTCGTTAACTACCATTTTGCCGTTAAGGTCATAAACCATAACAGTATAGTCAGCAATGTTTGCATTGTTGATCATGATGTTCAGGTTATTTACCACCGGATTAGGGTATGCAACCATAGAAAGTTCGTTGGTTACATTGTTTACGCCAAGGTGTGTCCACTCGTTCAGGGTATCAATAGCAGTGTTCCAGCGATCGCTTGTATCAGCAGTACCGTCTGTGCCATCAACAGCATTAAGTGAAGACCAAAGGGTAACTACACCAGTACCAGCGGCAGGAGCAGTCCATTTAAAAGAAACAGAGTAAGTAGTACCAGCACCACCAGTACCAGATGTTGCAGGCAAAGAATTTCTATGTTCTACAATATTTGCTGCAAGTAAAGTAGCCCAGCCACCTTCGTAACGAACGTTTGTAGGCAATGTAGTAGAATCGAAAGAACCTGCATTAACAGGAGCAGCAGAAGGCGTAGTGCCCTTGATAGCTGAAACCTGGAAACCGAACTTAGGTAATGTATAAGTTGAGTTGTTAGTACCGGTTAACTTAACGGTGTAAGTCATACCTGGAATGTAATGTTTAACTGGAGTTGTACCATTAGAATCCAGTTCCAGTGCGACAACAACTGTAGGCGTTGCAACAGTAGCATGGCAGGTTGAGCCCGAGCTACAACCGTGTGCATTTGTGCCACCAGTTTCAGCACCAGTACAGTCATAACCGTTGCTTGCCGGACCCGCTTTATAGCTGCTGATAGACAGGGAAATAAGACCAGCAGAAATGGTAAATAGTAAAAGTTTCTTTTTCATTTTTTGCTTTTTTAGCGTTAATAGATTTTGAACTACAATATTACCAATCTTTTTTAAATTCAACAATTACATGACGAAATAGAACTAAAAATTTATATGGCGTTAACCTAATGCATTTGAATAGCAAGACCCCAAAACGGACATTTGGTCTCTAATCTTTATCAAAGCTGCCAGCAGGCGACTCTGAAGGCATTTCGGTATGCGCAAACCTTTGCACTAAGGACAGAACTGGCTGTACAATAGGCCTATTTACAAAGTTATCATCTTGTTGGTTGTAGCCCAGTTTCGGGCGGTAGCAGCGCACTTTAGCTTGCGCTCTATGAATACGTTAGACAGTTTTGTATTGCCGAACGAAGGTGTGAGGAAGTACAGTTCTTGATTTACAATTTCGGCCCGCTCCTCGGGGTTAAGTGCTGGCAACAGCAAATCAACTGAATTATCTGCAGGGACTGCTGAAAGAAAATGAACGTATAGCTTGTGCGTTTCTTCGCGCATATCATTGTGGAAGGGGTTTGCAGCAATAACTTTTTTAATGGCTTCCATATTCCGTATTACGGTGACAACGTCAAATCCGGTACCTTCTTTTATAAGCGACTCTACGTGCTGTCGTATTTTATCTTCGTCGGGCTCCGTGGCATCGAACGCAACGTTGCCGCTCTGAATGTAGGTCACCACATTTTGATAGCCTTGTTTTTCAAACAAGGTTTTAAGAAAATCCATCTTTATGATTTTCTGTCCGCTAACGTTTATTCCTCTAAGAAAGGCAACAACACGCATCTGTATATGTTTTTAGTTTTTCACGCTTGTTATCCGGACCGACAGGTCCTAAATTTGAAATGGGCCACAGATAATAGCCGGTGCCCATTTCAAACTTAATATTTAATGATTATCCCTTTGCATACCCATAGCTCGTATATGAAACAGCCACTACAAGTAACCT
>CAILMA010000719.1 GCA_903835145.1 uncultured Bacteroidota bacterium | reverse complement strand
TATTTGGGTCAGAAAAGTTTTTTGTAACAAGAGCGAAATTTTTATCAAAGACATCAATCCTTGCATTGTGAAAATCGGTGGCGTACAAATAATTCGCATTATTATCTACTGCCATAGCAATGCCTTTGTATACCGCATTTGCCGCTGATCTATCCACTGCTATCATGGTGGCATTGCCCGTACTCATGCTCCATGCAGTAATAAATCCATCTTCGGTAGCAAAGACCATTGAACTTGGACCATTATCAACAATTCCAAAATCAGAAGTGGTATTAAACAACACCCCCGATGGAGAAGCAACACCAAGTGTCCCTTTTTTAATGGTTACAATATTCATTGCCTGCGTGCCATAATTATTGTAGACAAGAGCACTTGACGAATGATTTCCCGCAATCCAGAAATAACCACTGGAGTCAATGGCAATGCCCCAGGGATTTACAAGATTTGCATCAGTATGCGTTGCATTTATTCCTGGATTATCCGATACGAGATTCGTTTGTGAATAATTAGAAGATGCCGTTACAATAGATGAATTCGTATCGTTTTTTTTGCAGGAGCTATACATTAGTAAAACGAATATGGGAGTAATCAAAAACACACCTGAATGTGATTTGCATATCTTATGAATAAACATTTTCATATAATTTGGTATTGTGGGTGAATTGTAATCAAAACAGCTTTTCATCTGCAACTAAAATGATGATATTGGCAGTGCAATGTTATTGCTAAAAACACAATTGTATGTTACATAATAACACGAAAAGCTTATCAATTTATTGGGTAAATAAATGTGAAAGTGAAACTAAGTAGTGAGTAGTAAGAATAGAGAATCAAATCGATGCTGAAGGTATCGCATCTTTATAGAAAAAACGAACGAATGATTGAGCTATTCCCCCTCTCTTAAAGGAAAGGGGGCTAGGGGGTGAGGGAATATGAAGCGTAGCTTAGGATAGGGTTAAAACCCTGCGCTAAAAAAAACAGCGATGAAGTTTTCACTTCACCGCTGTCAAAAATAAACAATATTCTTACAACTAATTCTTTTTCAAATAACCAAAAATACCATGGCTTTCATCATCCGGACCTGCGGTAAAATACAACTGGTTCGGATCAGCCGGAGCTACATTATCAAATGTAATATCCCATAAACCCTTAATCACTATTGCAGTGGAACCATTCATCAACTGACCGGTATAGTTTCCGTTAACATCATAAACACTGATATGTCCGTCACCGAAATTACCAATGAGAATGGAACCTGTACCTTGTCCGAAAGTGGAAGGTGCAGCAGCAATTCCCCACGGAGAATTAAGCGCACCTTGTGATGCAAAACGTTTTACCAGTGTACCTGATGGCATGAAAATATCCACGTAGCCATTCCCCGCACCGCTCAGGTCATCATGATTATCAGGCGCTTTTTGTTTTGCGTAGGTAACATATAACATTCCGTTTATATTTGCGATGTTGAACGGAGCAAATCCTGCAGGCATGTTCGGATCACTGAATGTTTTTGTAATATGGTTGAAATTCCCATCATACACATCAATTTTCGCATTGTGAAAATCTGTGGCATAAAGATAACTTACACCATTATCAGCGGCAAGCGCAATGCCTTTGTAAACCGCACCGCTAGAGGACCTGTCAGCAACTGTAACTGTTGTATTACCGGTGCTTACATTCCATGCAGAAAGGATTCCATCTTCTGTAGCATAAATAAATAAACTGGCACCTGCATTATTCGGAAGCGGGAACTCTGTAGTAGTGTTATAGACAACACCGGTAGGAGATGCTGCAATCTTACCATTTGGAATACTTACTACAGGTCTAAACTGTGCTCCCGTATTATCATAAACAACGGTAGAACCAGTATGATTCGCTGATATCCAGAAAACTCCTGTAGGGCTAATCGCAATTCCCCAGGCGTTGCCAAGCATGGTATCTTTCCTGCCTGCTTGTATACTTGCTGTATCAGATACAAGGTTTGTCTGGGAATAGCTTGGTGGTGGAGTTTGAGTTGTGGTAGTAGTTGTAGTGTCTTTTTTGCAACCTGCATTCAGGAGTGTCAATCCAAAAAGAACCATTAAAAAATTCTTTAAGGGTGTTTTCATAATTTTGTGTGTAATTGTAAGCATAACATTCAAATTTTAATATGTTAATTTAGAGTTAATAAGTGTTTGCCAATTTTATACGACATCAGTTTGTGAAGTGAAAATTTCACTACAAAAGACCAATGGGTACAAGGTAAAGTTTGACGTTGCAAGTTTATTACATTTGATAAGCTATTGCGTTACACTATTCCACTAATAAATTACAAATTCCCAAGAAGAAAATGGCAGAAGATGAGTTCAAGAAGAGTAAAGGCGAGAAGGGGATTTCAATTTCATTAAAATCCGGTAAGGCAAATGGAAATATTGTTGGGTT
>CAILMA010000718.1 GCA_903835145.1 uncultured Bacteroidota bacterium | reverse complement strand
TGTTTACAACAAATATATCGGCAATTTCCATAATCCCTGCCTTCAGTGTTTGCACCTCGTCGCCCGCCTCGGGTACAAGCGCAACGATGGTACAGTCAGCCAGCCCGGCAATTTCTACTTCACTTTGCCCAACGCCCACTGTTTCTACAAGCACTATATCAAACGGCGCGGCTTTCACCAACTCAGTTATCTCTATTATTTTAGCACTCAGACCGCCCAGTGCCCCACGAGAGGCGAGCGAGCGAATATATATATTCGGATTAGTATAGAATTCATTCATTCTTATCCTGTCGCCCAGCAAAGCTCCGAAATTAAATGGCGAAGAGGGGTCAACGGCAATAACAGCTATTTTCTTATTTTGTTTGAGCCAGTAATGCAGCAGGGCATTCACAAGTGTGCTTTTGCCAGCACCCGGAGGTCCAGTAATGCCCACAACGGGCACCATTGCATTTTCCCGTAGGCTCAGCATCAGGGCTTCGTAACCGGGTAGCTCATTTTCAACCATTGTAATGCCCCTGGCCAACGCCCTGTAATTGCCTTCCTTTATCAGCTGAAGAATATGTTCCATGTCTTATGCGTACTAAAATTCTGTTTTGTTCGTTTACAGTATTGCAATATGATTGTAACTTTGAACAAATCTGTGGACAAAAGTAGTTTTCTATCTCATAACAAGTTAGAGAAACCTGTTATTGCAATATTTTGCATCTTTCTGATGGTGGGTGGGTTCCTTTTTTCAAGGGCACTCTTATCAATCGGTATGGTTTTGTTCGGCATCAATTCATTATGGAATATCCCCCCATCCCGATGGCTGGACCACAAGTGGTGGCTCACCGGTGTAGGCTGGGTGCTTATTTATGCACTTACGGGCTTCTGGAGTACAGATAAGGAAACCTGGAGCGTGATGCTGCAAATGAAATTACCGGTACTTCTGTTGCCATTGTCTTTTTCCTTCTTACCCCGTTTCACAGCAAGGCAATTGCAGGTTATTACTATTGGGTTGGGATTCATGCTGTTCGGCGGTGCGTGTTATAGTTTGTCTTTTTTGCTCGGTAACATGCAGCATTATGTGCAGGAATACAATGTTTCGCACATGATTCCTACGCCGGTTTATCGCGACTATATCTGTTTTAGTTCCTCTATTGCTATCTATATTGTTTGGTCAGTTTATTTTTGGCCACAGCTTATCGGGCGGGGCATTAAGTGGCTACAGGGTTTCCTCACTGTTTTTCTCGTTCTCTACCTCCATGTACTCGCTGCCAAAAGTGGCCTTATAGAGCTCTACCTGTTTATTGTTTTTCTGGGCGTTTACAATTGCTTCACCCGCAAAAGTGCTACGGGGTTGCTCATTATCATTTCATTCCCCGTGTTGTTACTGCTCGGTATCAGGTATATTCCTACACTCCGCGAGCGGTATAAACACGTCACTTATTCCTGGTATATTTTCAAGGCCGGCGATAAAACCGGTAAGCTTGGCGATCTCTCCCGCCTTATTTCTTACGACATAGCCTTTAAACTAATAGCAGAGCACCCCATTATGGGTGTGGGTACGGGCGATATGCTCGATGCTATGAAAGTCGGTTATGCCAAGTGGTACCCTGATGTAAAAGACGATACCAATAAACTAATTCCCCATAATCAGTTCCTCACCGTTGCCCTCGGCTGCGGCATACCGGCTATGGTGCTTTTTGCTGTCTGGGTTTTTATGCCGCTCAGTCGCCTGAGGAAAAACCGGGCATCATTCTTCTTCTTTATGGTCTGGTTCCTGCTCCTTTTTCAGCTCATGATTGAGCCTTTTTTAGAGGGGCAATTCGGCATATTTGTGTATTTGTTTTTCCTGTTGCTTTTCAGGCATGTTTTGCCACCGGCGGAAGAAAAGAATAAAATAAATCCCGTTTCGCAGCCCGCGATAGGAACGTTGTAAAAGAACAAGACAGCTGGTGTACTTTATTGTTTCATCGTTCCTTGTAATCAGCTCTTATGAATTACTGCTTTTATAATCTTTTGTTAAGCCTGCCAAAAGCGCAATGAATGGTGTAGGGACACGTTAAATTTGGACTAATAAACAAGATGCTATAAAACGCCTGTAATGGAAAGAAAAGATTTCCTTAAAAAATCACTCGCACTGTGCGGTTTGTCTATGATTCCGGCCGCTATCATCGAAAGCTGCAGCAAGCAGTCTTATGCCGGCCCGGGCAATGTAAATTTCACGCTCGATCTTACCAGCTCGGCAAATGCGGCTTTAAATTCAGTTGGTGGCTACATCCTCAATTCGAGCGGCGTTATTGTCATTCGAACGGGTGCAAGTACTTACGTAGCACTTTCTACTATTTGTACGCATCAGGGGTGTACAGTCAACTACAACAAAGCCGGCGCCCAGTTGGTATGCCCGTGCCATGGTGGTGTGTATGATACCGCAGGTAACGTGGTTTCTGGCCCTCCGCCTTCACCGCTCACCAAGTACACGATAACAAGGAGCGGCAACATTCTTACCATAAAGTCGTAGTTGGTCTTCGCGGGTTAGAGATTGCCTTCCCAACTTCTAAATGATAACATTTGGAGTGCAATTTTTTGCATATTTTTCGGCATAATACCATTTCTTTATATAAATTAGTCCAATAATTTCGCAAGTTATTTTTTTGGTGCTAATTGGACTAAAATATAATGAGCTATATTTGTACCCACAACCATAACACTATGTCAGCCCCCAAAGCATTTAGGATAAAG
>CAILMA010000717.1 GCA_903835145.1 uncultured Bacteroidota bacterium | reverse complement strand
TGCTAAACCGGCCGCAGGAAGTTGTATTACCCGATTTACTTAAAAACGCGAGTATTTGTGTATCGGTCATAGAGGTGAAATCGGTGACCTGCTTTTGGCAGGAGGCGCAAAACTTCCCCTCACCATTGGGCTGCATACCCTGCCAATCTTCCATGCACTGCTCGCGTATCACAATCGATATTTCCTTTTCCTTTCTCATTGCTATTGCTTGAATTTGATGGGCAAAATCATTAGCGATTTCAGTGGCTTGCCGTCATGCCTGGCCGGTTTCCATTGCGGCATTTGTGCTATCACGTTTAGAGCTGCTTCCTCGCAGCCGGCACCTATTCCCCGCATTATCTTCGCATCAACCGGTTTGCCCTTTTCATCGATAAAAAATTTGACTACTACCCTCCCCATTACCCCATTCTCTGTAGCGGCTGGCGGATATTTAAGTGCTGTATCCAGGTAAGCTTCAAGCGCTTTTGCACCACCGGGAAATTCGGCTTTTTCATTCCAATGTATTATCTCCGGTTTTGGAGCTGCAGCGGACTGCACTATGCGCTTGTTTTTCTTTTGCGCAGTTACTTCCCCATGGGCTATTAAAAAGAAAATTAAGGCAAAAACAACCCTTGCCACCATACGAATGGTGCCTGAAAGATGAATCATATCTTTTCTGATTTAAGGTAAAAATGGTGCGGAGATATACGGAGTTTCGCCACTCTTATAGACGTAAAAATTGTGTCCAATCTTGGCTGTCTATCGGTTTTTAATTTTAGCGCAACTGTCTATTTAACCATCCCTTCCGGCGGCATTTTACTTACCCACCTCTTCATAAAGGCTCAGCGCGGCTTTAAGCAAGGCATCAACTGCCTCAGAGTTTATTTGTTCTTCTGTCTCTATCTCCAAGTACCGGGATATTTTCCCCTTTCCTTCTAGCATCTGGTGAGGGTCGGGTAGGGCAGTGCCGCGGTTAAAACCAAGTTTGAGTCCTTTTTTTGAAGGGATGATAACGCATATTAACTGACTGTACTTCTGGCCATAGCAGTAGCCTATCATTTTAGCTGCTGTATCTATCTGCTCAGTTATACCCGGCAATACAGCACGGACAACTGCGCGCAGCTGTAGGGCACGCCGGGCTATAGCTCCATCGTAAGGCTGCAAAAACTCATTGATGTCGCTGATGGTTGCCACACTACCTGTTTTGCATATCGCAGCTAAGTTAACAAAGAACTGCCGCGCGAAAAAATGTTGCCCATTACCGATATATCTATCCGGACTGGCAGCTATGTATGCCGTAGCTTTGTATTATTTACTGGCTATGAGATTCTTCTTTGTTTTCCTTTGTTTGGTGGGGGTTATTGCTTGCAACAACCAACGGGTAGCTACAGCTCCGCAGCAGCCCTTAAAGCGCTCACCTGATTCACAACAAATGGCAGAAGTAATTCCGCCGGAACCTGACCCCTATGCGCATCGCCGGAATTTGTTTGGGTATTTGAGCCGACACAAACGGGATACCGTTTTTGATACCGTTGATGATGCTTTTTCAAAATACTGGGGGCCCGACACCTATCCGCCCTACGAGGTTATGGCCGGGCATCTGTTTAGCCCTACACAGTTTCATTGTATACTATTTTATGACGACGAAAATGCAGGTATGTATGTTTATGTGAGGAAGCATGGCAACTGGCAAAAGATATTTCAGGATACCGGATTTCATTGCACCAATGGCCGATCTGGGCTACAGCTCAAAGATTGGAATGGCGACCATGTGCCCGATATTTTTTCGGAGTCTACTGGCGCTACCTCCAATGCTCAGACGTTTGCACTGTGGCTGATGAAAAGCGATGGGCTAAAAGTGTACCCTATTCAAGACTTCGAGGACGTACCCAACCCGGAAATAGACTCCGCTACCGGCAACATAAACTTCAATACGGTAGCGAGTAATTCTTACCTGGTGCAGGGTACCTATAGCCTGCGAAATTACAAATTGCAATTGCTTAACTCAGTTAGTGTGTCCGAGACAACACTGCAACATATTGACAGTTCTGGCGAGATAATGTTTACAGGGGGCAAGGACGACAAAAAAATTATCTATTGCCGCATAGGCCAGGCTCACCTGTTTGTACCCGGCCCCATGAAAGACAATGTTGCAGCCTATTTCAACACCGGCTACGAAGTAAAATTCGGAAAGTACAGGTACTGGTTTGCTTCCTTGATTTAGGCCGTGTTATTTATGCATCGATTTAAAGTAGTCAACCGTAAGCGCCAGGCCATCCTGAAACTTGCGGGTAGGTTGATACCCTAACAAAGTCGCAGCCTTGGTTATGTCGGCAAGGCTATCGTGTATGTCTCCAGCCCGTGGCTCTCTGAAAGTCGGATCGTGCTCCAGTTTAAGCAAGTCGCGTATGGCATTGTATAAAAATAGGACTGAAAAATTTGCACCTACCGCTACATTATATGCCTCTCCAAACGCCTCAGGCTTTGTGTTAAGCATTCCACGCACATTGGCTTGAACAGCATTTTCTACATAAGTAAAATCGCGGGTCTGTGCGCCGTCGCCATTAATGTAAACTTGCTCATTGGCCATTATTCCGCTTACAAAAAGTGGAATAACCGCCGCATAGGGGCCATTGGGGTCCTGGCGCGGACCAAAAACATTAAAATACCTCAGGCCTATCACGTTCAGTTTGTAAAGCTTGTGAAAAACGCCTGCATAAAGCTCATTGGTCATTTTTGTAACGGCATAAGGCGAAAGCAAGTTACCTGTGCGGCGTTCCACCTTTGGCAGGTTAGGTTCATCACCGTAAACCGAAGAAGACGAGGCATATACAAACGATTTTACGCTGGCATTTTTCGCAGCCGTTATCATGTTCGTAAACCCCCCTATATTCACATTGTTGCTGGTAACCGGGTCTTTAATGGAGCGGGGCACTGAGCCCAATGCTGCCTGGTGCGAAACATAGTCGACGCCCTCACAGGCCGCAGCACAAACCTCGGTATCCCTAATATCCCCTTTTATAAATTCATACTGTGGGTATTGTGCAAACAAGTTCACGTTTGCTATGCTGCCCGTTGACAGGTCATCTAACACCCTCACCTTTCCAGCACCATTGGCCAGTAAATAAGCAACAATATGCGAGCCTATAAAACCAGCACCACCAGTAATCAAAAAGCAATCGCGGGAAATATCCTTAGTATGAAATACAGCCATGAATAGTATAGTTTATATTTTTCAATAACCCAATCGCACGTTTCCTCGGTGGTCTGCACTGCTATTGTCAAATATATTTGTCTTAGAATTTAGGGTAAAAATAAGTATTGTTATGGACAATTTCACGAGGTAGCCCGCTATTTCATAGCTCCAGGGAACTCCGGCGGTATTGAGCAATCTCCCCTCTTGGTAATGATTGCAACTTTAACGCGCCTCAGTCTGCTTCAAGATCTTCGATGTATTCCTCCAGAGTTAAAACCCGTTTCTTCGTCAATTCCATCTTCTTATCGGCAATGACTATTTGCCACATTGTTCCGTCCATTTTGCCGTAATGGCTATAAATAAAATCCAACTCAGATTCCTGAAATTTAAGCCATTCCCGTTGTGCGACTATTAACGCCGTTCTTGCTTCAGGAGCGAGCTTAGTAAGCAGAAGTTTATAATCTTTATTAAGTAGCTTATCCCATTGCTCTAAAGCTGCAAAATTGCATCCGCACATGCCACCAGTGGTTTGGTTCTCGCTGCTGTCAAGACATTTTTTCCTCGCTTTTTCAATTCTATCGGCTTGTGTTGTTTGCCCCGATGCCAAATGAAAATGCAAGAAGAAAATAACAAATAACAGCGCACATTTTTTGTTCATTTCTGAGCTATTTGAAAGCACAAAAATACTGTTTTGTAGCTGCCAGCGATTTGATGAAATTATGACGTGAAAATGAGGAAACATTTATTTTTATCGGGTTTGCTACGGCGAATCCTGATAGCCAAAGCCCAACAATTATAAACCGCAAGTTATTTAAAAAAAGCTACCCAGGAGGGCAGCTTTAAACCTTATCTTTTATCAATTTTTTACAAACCTACGTAGATACCGGCACGGTAAACAAGTTGCTGATAGTAAGGGCTGTATTGCTGTTGCAGCACATCATACATGATTTCAAATGTTAAATTCACTCTTCCTCCTACCTGATATTTGTATCCGGGACCAACAAGCAGGCGGGGCGCACTCACGGTAATTTTATCGTTTACCAAATAAGGATTACCATAGGTGTCGTAATTAACGTTATATCCCTTCTCGCTAATGATATCATATTCAAAATCAGTAGCAGCAAAAAATGGACCCCATATATTAGCCTTTGCCCAAAGTGCTGGATAAACAATATTATCGTGTATATACTTGCCTGGGTAATAGTCTGGGTCGAATGGTGACTTATAATACTGGTAACCAAGGCCCACGCCGGCTGAGAGAACTTTATTAAATTTATACCCGACTTTTGGCGAAATCTCAAAATTGGCATAGTCGCCGGAGTAACCAAGATTTATGCCACCGCCAATAATAAGCTTATCGGGGTCATAGCCCTTCTTGGGGGTTTTCTTTCTGTATCCGGTTTTGCTGCCGGAGCTGGTGTAAACATCCTGTGCTGTTGCGCTTACAAAAAATGCACAAAGCAACACCAAACAGAAAATCCGTTTCATAATCAGAAATTTATATCTACGAAGTTACCGCAAAATAGAATTGCAATGTTAATGACAGCAATACCTTTCGGAATTTAACATTTTTACAGATAGCGGTGGAGTGGAGTATGGGAAAAAAATGAGCCGGGACACATTGCCCGGCTCATTTTAATTATATTCATTATTGTTACTATGCTGCTTTCAGTTGCTCCAGCTTGGCATGCTCTACTATCTGGCGTGCATATTCTACCGTCAGGTTAAAATGCCCGTCGTGCGCCTCAGAAGGCATATCAAACATAGCATCGGTAAGTATCATTTCGCAGATAGCACGGAGGCCACGACCACCAAGTTTGTATTGTATTGCTTTCTCTACCATGTAGTCAAGTGCACCGTCTTCTACATTCAGCTTTATACCATCTACCTCAAAGAGGCGGGTATATTGCTTTATGAGTGCGTTTTTAGGCTCCGTGAGTATCCTTTTCAGCGAGTCGCTATCCAGTGGGTTCAGGTAAGTTACTATCGGTAACCTGCCCAGCAATTCAGGTATTAAACCGAATGTGCGAAGGTCCTGAGCATTTACATACTGCAGCAGGTTCGCACGGTCCACATTTTTCGATGCCTTAATGGCATTGTAACCTATGGAAGCAGTTTGTACCCTGCGGGCAATCATTTTATCTATACCTTCAAATGCACCACCGCATATAAACAGGATATTGGTTGTATTCACCTTTATCATTTTCTGCTCGGGGTGCTTGCGGCCGCCCTGTGGTGGCACCAGTACTTCCGATCCCTCCAGTAATTTAAGCATGGCTTGTTGCACACCCTCACCGCTCACATCGCGGGTTATACTTGGGTTATCGCTTTTGCGGCCTATTTTATCTATTTCATCAATATAAACTAT
>CAILMA010000716.1 GCA_903835145.1 uncultured Bacteroidota bacterium | reverse complement strand
CGGATGATAATCATATAAACGCGGCACAAACGAACAAATCACAAAATTATTTGCATCAAAAGTCTGATGAACAGGTGGTGGCTGATGCACACGCCCCGTTATCGGTTCAAAATCGTGAATACTAAGCGCGTAAGGGTACTGGCAACCATCCCAGCCAACAACATCGAAAGGATGATAGCCATACCAAATAGGGTACAGAAGACCCTTCTTTTTTACCTGAATGAGAAATTCGCCTGCCTCGTCAATAGTTTCAATGTCTTGCGGTTGGCGCACATCGCGCTCACAAAACGGTGAGTTTTCCAAAAGCTGACCGTACTTACTGAGGTAGCGCTTTGGAAAAACAACGGGGCTGAAGGATTCTATTATGAACAGGCGGTTATCCTCAGTATCAAAATTAATTTGGTAAATCGTTCCTCTTGGAATCACGAGGTAGTCACCATAGCTGAATGGTAACTGCCCGTATTGGGTCCTAAGTGTTCCGGTGCCTTCATGAATAAATAACACCTCATCAGAATCGGCGTTTTTATAAAATATATTTCCGCTCAGGCCTTTTTTTGGGGCGGCGAGTGATATATGGACATCGTTATTAAAGAGTACGACTTTCCGGCTCTTGATATAGTCTTGGTGCGGTTCAACTTTAAAACCGAGGAAACACCTGTGTTTTAAAATGTTGTCGGTAGCCGCTTTCGGCGAAACATCAACGGGCTCCTCCGTTTTAATAATTTTAGTCGGGGCGTGAATGTGGTAAAGCAGCGAATAATCGGACGAAAACCCTTCGGTGCTAAACAGTTGCTCAGCATAAAGGCCTCCGTCGGGCTTTCGGAATTGCGTATGTCTTTTATGAGGCACTTGCCCCAGTGAAAAATAATGCGGCATTATGTAATTATTTGTCCAAAATTACGGTATTTATTAAGTTTTTAAAACTAATAGTAGCGACGGATTTGAAATAAACCGAATACGCGATGCCGAATTAAAAATTTTACTTAAAAGAGCTGGGTGCATCCATTGATTTATTTGTTTGTGCTTCTCGTGTTGAATTGATAAAGATCAAGCTTTTAGTTGCGTGGCGTCAAGAAAATGAGTGCTTTCCCCGGCTACTTTTGACATTATAACAGAGGTATTAAATGGCAAAGAAATGACACAGATCTTGCTGACCAGCCTATTTAAAAGAAATGAATTATTCACACTATAAAATTTAAATTTATGAAAAAGTTGATTTTAGTAAATGCTATTGCCATTTTTACTTTGGCATCTGCGCAGGGAGCTCATGCACAAGTCGCAGCACCCGCAGCAAAGGGCAACAATGAAATCCCAAAAGTGGAAAAACCAGCTCAAACCCTTCTGCACGGTGCCTGGCGCATTTCGGTTGATGACAGCGGAAATATGTTTGTATTTGATGATAAAAATAATGTGATTAGAATGGTGAATGTTGGCACGATTTTTACCTCCATTACAGAAAATTTTCTCTGGTGTTATAACACCAATGACAAATCCGCAAAAATGAAGTTGCCGATGGGGTTAGCAATAGATAGGGAAGGGAACCTGACAATAGACGATAAGGGAAGTTTTGCGAATGTAGAAAATATCGTTACTGTTTTGCCACACGAGAAAACAAGCTGGAATGATCCGGACTTACCTGCAACCGCTGAAATTCACACAGAAATTGTAGCTCATGAAACTCCTGTGCTGCACCTAACTCAGGAAGAAGTCAAAATATTTCTTAGTTTGTGTATGAAATCAAGTGAGGCAGTAAGGATGTATTAATGCTTTAATAACATAACAAAAAACATTGGGAAATTTGCGGCAATGATTTGGTTACGACACATTTCGGCATATGTATAATAAATGTATGTTCAAATAACATAGCAATAACAGTATATATAGCTAATTCGGACGTAATTTTGCCGCAAATTTCAACACTTTCATATATAGTTAATATGACGGAGGCCTGCCGTTTGGTAAATGTTTTTGTCCATATAAGGGTGTAGTTTTTAGCGCATATTTGGACATAATTCTTTGGGCAATTGCTTGTAAATGTTATGCATATGTTAATGAAAATGCCGGTCGTTTACCGTTCGTGAACTTTTTCGACCGTTCGTTCCTTTTATTTGGTAGGTGGGGTATGATATTTGTAACTTTACCTGTTTAGAAGTGATTGT
>CAILMA010000715.1 GCA_903835145.1 uncultured Bacteroidota bacterium | reverse complement strand
GGGCAGCAGCAGCGGGTGGCTATAGCCAGGGCCCTCGTAACCGACCCAGAAATGATGCTTTGCGATGAGCCAACGGCCTCGCTTGATATAAAGAGCGTGGGTGTGGTGATGGATGAGCTCAAACAACTGGCAGCGCAGGGAAAGGCTGTGGCAGTCGTGACACATGACACGAGGCTGAGACAATTTGCTGACAGGATAATATATGTAACTGACGGCGCCATAAGCGACGAGCCGAACGAAGAAGAAATACCGCATTAATCCATTTATATGAAGAAATATTACTGCTTAATAACTGCATTAATTCTCACAGCCGGGTGTGGCAGCAAGGGCAACAAAACCGATGCTGCAAACGAAAACGCTAAAGGGATTACCAGTAATACCCCGGTGAGCCAGGTGGTGGGGATAGGTAAGGTAACGCCGGAAAATGACATCATCCAGCTTTCTTCCGAAGTAAACGGAGTTGTGGAAAAAATTTACAAAAAAGAAAATGACAGCGTAAAAGCCGGAGAAACAATTCTAACCCTTGACCACCAGCTTGAAGACGCAAAAATAAGACAACTCACTAATGAAGTAGCTACCCAAGCGGCGCAAATCAAAGTTGAGGAAGCTGCAGTTGAAGAATACGATGCAAAGTACAATAATGCTGCGGCAGAGCTGAAAAGACTGGAAGGATTGCTGGCCCGTGGTGCCGAAACCCAGCAGACAGTTGATGATGCAGCTACAAATGTAAAGGCCTTTCAATCGAACTTAAACAGGCTGAAGGCCAATGTGACGGTAGCCCGTAATAAACTGGCGGAAACGCAGGCAGCAAACGGTGTAGCCATGGTAGAACGTGATCAGAAAATAATAAAGGCTCCGGTAGCAGGAAGAATACTGGAAATAACTACCCTTGTCGGTAGCCCTATAGATACCAAACAAACCTTTGCGCAAATAAGCCCGGAGGGCAGGACCATAGCCGTTTGCGAGATAGACGAACTCTATGCTGATAAAGTAACTGAAGGTCAGCGCGCATATATTAGAAACCTGGGTGCGCTTGATACTTTGAGTACGGGCACGGTTTATATCACTTATAATTTCCTGAAGAAGAAATCACTGTTTACAGATCAGGCAGGGGAAAAGGAAGACAGAAGAGTGCGAGAAGTAAAGATTTTGCTTGACCATCCGGAAAAATTATTGCTCAATGCGCGGATAGAATGTGCCATCGACGTTTCAGGTAACGCTAAAAAATAACTGTATGCTGAAAGTAGCCTGGAAATTTATAAAGTTTGACAAAGCAAAAAGCATAGGCGTAATTGTTGGTATACTGATAAGCACTTTTCTTATTGGTCAGCAATTGGGGGTCTTTATGTTCCTAACCGGGCTTATGCAGGCCCTCGCCACCAATGTGCAAGCAGATATATGGGTTGTAGATAGTAAGACCGTAGACGTGAACCAACTGGGGAAATCAGACATAAGAAACCTGCGCGCCGTGCAAGGGTATGATGGTGTTGAGACCGCATTTCCATTACTCATAGCTGGCGGCTCCTGCAACTTCAAAGACGGTACGAGTGCAGCGATTACACTGATAGGCGTAGATATGGCACAGCTGAACGCAGTGCTCGACACCAGCAAGATAATGGTAGGCAAGGCTATATCCCTGCAAACGGACGGAGCCGTGAGTGGCGAGTATTTCGAAAAGAAAAATCTGGGCAATGACATCAACCTCGGCACCGATTTTGAGATCAATGGCAAACGGGCATTTTTCGCGCTTCAAACGAAGGGGTTCCGGGGTTTTGGGAGTAGTTTCTGTGTCACGACAATAGAGCGCGCACGCTACTACAGCAACCAATCAGTTAACACCATAAGTGCAATATTGGTAAAACTGAAACCCGGCGCCAATGCAGATTCGGTTGTGCGACAGATCAACAGCAGGCTGTTTGGGGTGCGTGCATGGAAGTCTAAAGACCTCGGCGACTCCTCCGTAAAAAAGATACTCGGGTCCAGCGGCATAGCCCTGAGCACCGGCACATTGATCATTTTTGCGCTCATTGCAGGCTTCTTCATTATCGGACTCACCATGTATTCCTCCGCGCTCGACCGGCTTAAGGACTATGGAACCCTGAAGGCCATAGGCGCAGGTAATACTTACATCAGTGGACTTATACTCACACAGGCATTGTTATTCGCCATTGTTGGTTTCACTATTGGCATGTCACTATTGGAGGGTTTCCGCGCAGGCGTAGCGAAATCGGGGTTGATTTTTAGCTTTTCGCCACTTATTATATCAGGAATGTTTTTCACCATAGCTGTTATTTCACTGGGTGGGGCGTCGTTTGCGCTGCGCAGGATAAGAAGTGTTGAGCCGGCGGCCGTTTTCAGATAAGATAAAAAAATGCACAATGAAGATATTTTTGACCTTACATAAATTTTTCCCATCCCGGTGTAGAACTGTTCGGGGCACGAACAATCGCAATCGGATAGTATCGGTTCTCACGGTATTTGCTGTTTCAATTTTGGGGATGCTACTTTCGGCAACCTGCGTGGCCCAGGCCGTTGTTACGCTGCCCGATGCGATTAAAAAAGCACTTGATAACCGCAAGGCCATTCAAGCCGGACGCGAAGACCTGAAAATAAGACAGCTACAGACACAAGCGCTTATGAGGAAGTATTGGCCACAGGTTTCCATAGACTATACTTATCAATACAACCCCATTTTACAGACATCAATATTACCTATAGGCGTGTTTAACCCCGCCTACCCTATCGATGCTACAAAGAGTGTGCAGTTTGGGACGAAGTGGAGTCAGGCAGCGGGGATAACAGTGAACCAGCCACTGCTGGACCTATCGATAAGACGACAAAGGAACGAAGCCGAGCTGCAGGAGAAAATAACCGACGCAGGCCAGGCACAAACCGAGTATGACCTCGCATATACCACAGCTCAGGCCTATGTAAATATAGCCCTGCAGGAAAATAAAATAAAAACTGCTGTTACCGACACCCTAAGAACATGGACAAGCTACAAGCTGCAACTCGATAAATACGAAGGGAAACGGTTGCTAAAATCGGACCTTAACAAAGCACGCATAAACCACAATAACACACTGCAATCGCTGGGGGATGCGATAGCTCAACTCGTACAAAATAAAGTCTACCTTTTATTTTTAACCGGCGAAACAAAGTTGGAAAATGTTGACTTCGTTATTGATACTACCTTTTTGACGGATATGACGTTGAAAAAAAAGGGAGGAAGGGACCAAAACGGGGTGCCCGAACTGCAACAACTGGCGCTGCAGGCGCAGCTGGCGGATATACAAGTGAAGACAGAACGCACAAAGTACATACCGACGGTGAGCCTCAAAGGCTTTCTCGGGGCTAACCAATATACCAACGATTTCAATGCGGTGGAACCCAACACTTGGTATGGCCTAAGCTACATAGGGCTTAATGTGAAGCTACCCCTGCTCATAGGTGAGAACAAACACAACAAGATGCAGCAACTGCACCTGCAAAATGCCCAACTCGATGAGCAACGGACCGATAAAACATCGCAATACTACAAAGATGCGGTAACCGCGAACCTTAAAATGCAGCAGGTACTCACACAAATGGCTACCCTTGAAGACAACATTGCGCTGGAAAAAGAGACCGTTGGAATAATACAAGACCGGGTAACTGAAGGCGTAGAGACAGCCGCAAACCTGAATACCGAAGAAGCGGCACTGCAGGCAATAGAATCGGAATACACCACCGCTCAGCGGCAAATGTGGGCTTACTGGCTTGATTACCTCAAGGCATCTGGAAATTTGGGGATACTCTGGAAATAGAATGCAGGAAAATTGGTAGGGAAGCTAACTTTGTAAGTATGAAACTCCGGTTAGCAGGCACAATTTCAATTACTGTGATAGTAATTTGTGTAGCCTTATACATGATATTAAAAAGTGGTGAAGTGCAGGCACAGCCCTATGGTATAGGCCATATGAAAACCACGTTCATAGACAGCACACGAAAGAACAGAGAAATAACTGCCGAAATCTACTACCCTGCTGACTCCAGCGGAGACCTTGTACCTTTTAGCCGCCATATGTCTGGTAAAGCACCCGTGCTCAGTTTCGGACATGGATTTGTGATGCGCTGGGATGCTTATGAGAACATTTGGCAAGCAGTAGTGCCGGAAGGCTATGTGATCGTATTTCCAACAACAGAGTCCTCCTTCTCTCCAAGTCATGAAGAGCTGGGGAGCGACATGGTATTCTTGCTGAGGCAACTGCAGCAACTTGGGAAGACCAAAAGCTCCATTTTCTATGAACATATTGACACCATGAATTGCATCATGGGGCACAGCATGGGTGGCGGTTCTGCCTTCCTGGCAGCAGCGGCAAACACAGATGTAAAGGCCATGGTGACCTTTGCACCTGCGGAGACACGCCCCTCGGCTATAAAAGCAGCTGCGAAAATCAATATACCTGCGCTAATTTTCGCAGGTAGCAATGACTGCATAACACCTGAACAAAGCAACCAGCTCCCGATGTACGAAAACCTTGCATCCCCCGGCAAATTATACATCATTATAAAAGGCGGCAGCCACTGCCTTATGGCCGCTACGAGCTTCACCTGTGGATTTGGAGAGGCAACGTGCAAACCTAAACCTGAGATAACAAGGGAGGAACAACACAGGATTATAAACCGCTACTTGATTCCCTGGCTTAATTGTAACCTTAAAAAGCAAGAAGGTGCGGGAAATTCGATAGACCAACTGCTCGCAAAAGATAGTTCTGTAACCTATAAAAAAGGAAAAACTACGGGGCGTTAATATTACGTATAACAGCCTTTAACATTACGAAATTTAAGAAGCCGAGCAAGGTATCGTACCTTTAAATCGAAAATCGACGACAATGGAAAACAAAAGACCACCATTCCCGCCATTTACGCTGGAGACCGCGCTTCAAAAAGTGCAAATGGCTGAAAACGCCTGGAACACAAAGGACCCCGAAAAAATATGCCTTGCCTACACCGAAAATACCGAATGGAGGAACAGAAGTGAATTCCTGAACGGACGCGAAGAGGTAAAGGCTTTCCTGAAACGCAAGTGGGAAAAAGAGCTGGACTACAAGCTTAAAAAGGAACTTTGGGCATTTCGTGAAAATAAAATTGCCGTTCGGTTTGAATACGAATGGCATGATGCCTCCGGCCAATGGTACAGAAGCTATGGAAATGAGAACTGGGAATTCGATGAGAACGGACTGATGGATAAGCGGTATGCCAGTATCAACGACCTGCCCATTAATAGTGACGACAAAAAGTTTGTTTGATAGCCGAAAAAACGGCACAAAACAAGCCACAAAAAAGAAACATAAATAAAATATGACTCCGGAAGTAGATTACAAGGCCATAAACAAGGCAAGTTGGAATGCAAGAACAGATTACCATTTTAAATCAGAATTTTACGACATTGAAAGTTTTATAGCCGGAAAGTCGTCCCTTAAAAACATAGAGCTGCCCTACCTGAAGGATATAAAAGGCAAAACAGTATTGCACCTACAGTGCCATTTTGGGATGGACAGCCTTTCGCTGGCGAGACTTGGCGCAGAAGTCACGGGAGTTGACATTTCAGACCGGG
>CAILMA010000714.1 GCA_903835145.1 uncultured Bacteroidota bacterium | reverse complement strand
TGTCCTCACCCCCCGGCCCCCTCTACACAAGTGGCAGAATGGGTGACATGATTTTCAATTTGGACGGCTAAATAAGAACCCTAAATGGTTTGAGAATTGAATGTCCGCCAGTTTCACTTTCGGCTGTGTTCGTTGAAGTCCGTCGGGCTTTCCGGATTTAATGATAAGTCCATTCTACCGTGATATAGCATTGGGTGGTTTAGTGGCATTGAAAATAATAAAACAGTCAGTGGGTTAATTTTTGTCAGAAAAAGTGTAATATTTGTAAACTGATTTCCATCAGTTTGTGTAGCGATGAGCCATGTTGGCAAGATTTATAAAAATGCTTATTCGGGACTGAGTCCGGCCACGTGGTGGCTATCGGTTGTTATGCTCATCAACCGCTCCGGCACCATGGTGGTGCCATTCATGACGCTGTACCTTACACAGTCGCTGCACTATGGCATAGCACAGGCTGGTATTGTAATGGCCGTGTTTGGCATGGGGGCTATCTGCGGTGGGTTTATAGGTGGCAAGCTTACTGATATCTTCGGGTTTTATAATGTCCAGCTATCGGCCCTGCTTTGTGGCGGTACTATGTTCATAGTACTGGGCCAAATGGTGAATTTCACGGCTATATGTTGCTGCACATTTGTGCTGGCTGTACTCAATGAATCGTTCAGGCCGGCGAACTCTACCGCCATAGCCCAATACAGCAATGATGGCAACCGCACGCGCTGCTACTCACTGAACAGGCTTTCTATAAACCTTGGCTGGGCACTGGGGAGTGCTGCAGGCGGGTTTATTGCCTCCCGCAACTACGAATTGCTTTTCTGGATAGATGGGCTCACTAATATTGGTGCGGCATTCTTGCTTAGGATGGTGCTGGCACCACAGCGCAACAAACAAACACCAGCGCATAGCCGGGTGGCCAGATCAGCTGAAAAAACAACTTCGCCCTACCAGGATAAGCTGTACCTTTTTTTCATACTGCTTACCGTTATGTTTTCTTATTGCTTTTTCCAGTTGTTCACAACGGTGCCCGTCTTTTACCGCGAGCAACTGAAGCTCACTCCCTTCCAGATAGGCAGTATTATGGCTATGAATGGCCTGATAATTGCACTGGTGGAGATGGCGCTGGTGTTTCAGCTGGAGCAAAGAAAGCAAAACCTGAAATATATAAGCATTGGCGTGCTGCTTACCGGCAGTGCCTTTATGGTATATAATGTTCTGCCCGGTGCCATAAGTGTGGCTGTAGTGGCCACGCTCATCATTACGCTGGGCGAAATGCTCTCCATGCCCTTTATGAACTCGTTTATGATAAGCCGAACGAACAACAGCAACAGGGGACAGTATGCGGGGCTTTACACAGCCGGTTGGTCCATAGCTCAGGTGCTGGGGCCATTTACGGGCACACAAATAGTAGCGCGGTTTGGGTTTACGCTGCTTTGGTGGGTTATAGGCGGTATGGGGATACTTACCGCCGCCGGCTTCAAACTATTGCAGATAAAAACTACACCGAGGTCTACCCTATCTACTACCGAATAAAAGGCTGCCAATGCGTACCATGTTGCTGCCCTCTTCTATGGCCATTTCGTAGTCGCCACTCATGCCCATGGAGCAATTGCAGAACTCAGGATGCCCGGAGAAGCGTGTCGTTTTGAGCGTTCGCAGCAATACATTCAATCCGTGGAATTCTGCCCGCACTTTGGCGGTATCGCTGGTATTGGTTGCCATACCCATAAGGCCACAAATGCGGATGCCCGAGAGCGTACTTTGGGCGGCAAAATACTGATCCACAACCTCTGTAAGTTCGCTGGCATCCATTCCAAATTTAGTTTCTTCATCGGCAATGTGCATCTGCAGCAGCACATCAATAATACGGCCATTTTTAATGGCTTGTTTGCTTAACTCTGTGAGCAACCGTATGTTATCAACTGCATGTACCAGGTGCACAAATGGAGCTATGTATTTGACCTTATTGCTCTGGAGGTGGCCAATGAAGTGCCAGCGAATATCAGCGGGCATAATGGCTTGTTTTTCAACAAGTTCCTGCACATAGTTCTCGCCAAAATCACGCTGGCCGGCATCATATAACTCCTGAATATCGCTCGCGGATTTCGTTTTAGAAACCGCTATAAGCGTTACATTTCGAGCAGCAAAATCATGAGTAAGATCTTGCCACGCCTGTAGATTAACCATAAAAACTAAGGTTATGAAGCTGCTGTTACAACTTGTGCAGCGGTATTAATACTGCTCTTTTTCGTTAGGAAAATCCTTGTCTTTTACGTCCTTGATATAGCGCTTTGTTGCGTCACTAATTTCGTCGTAAAGATTGAGGTAACGGCGCAGGAAGCGGGGTGAAAAGTCCTTGGTGATGCCCAGCAAATCATGCATTACCAGCACCTGACCATCGACATGCATACCGGCACCAATGCCTATAATGGGTATTTTAAGCTCTTTCGCAACCTCTGCACCCAGTGAAGCTGGTATTTTCTCGAGTACAATGGAGAAGCAGCCTGCATCCTGCAACATGCGTGCATTGTGCAGGAGTATTTCAGCTTCTTCTTCCTGCTTGGCCCTTACCGAGTAAGTACCAAATTTATATATAGATTGGGGAGTAAGACCGAGGTGACCCATAACCGGCACACCTGCACCAACAATACGTTTTATTGATTCGCAAACCTCTTCACCGCCTTCCAGCTTTATGCCGTGGGCGCCGGCTTCCTTCATTATCCTTATCGCTGAAAAAAGTGCTTCCTTGCTGTTGCCCTGGTAAGACCCAAATGGCATGTCAACGATAACCAGGCACCGCAGGCAAGCCCTTATAACGCTCTGGGCGTGGTATATCATCTGATCGAGCGTAATGGGTAGGGTTGTTTCATGGCCCGCCATTACATTAGAGGCTGAGTCGCCCACAAGGAGCACATCAATGCCGGCATCGTCGAGAATCTTCGCCATCGAGAAATCGTATGCGGTAAGCATACTTATTTTCTCCCCTCTGTCCTTCATCCACTGCAGTGTGTGGGTAGTCACTCTTTTAACCTCTGAATGTGTTGACACTATCGACTGATTTTATAATTGATAATCAATAATTTTAGGTAGTTGCAGCGCTGTAAACGCAGGACACAATAATTGCGAATAGCAGAGCTGCTGGTCTATTAAATGAATATACCAGAGGCCATGTTCAGAGCTTCAAAAAATGCCTCCTGATCTATGTTTAGCTTAATTCCTTTATCGGCACACCAGCCCACAATATTTTCGGTTGCAATGTTGCCCACCAGCTCATCTTCAGCCATCGGGCAACCGCCTATGCCCTTCATCGCACTGTCAAAACGGATGCAGCCATTGTTGTAGGCTGTATCAATTTTCTCCATCCATTTGTCGGGAGTAGAATGGAAGTGAGCACCTATGTTTACGTTTTTAAACGCAGGGATAAGCTCATTAAAAATATAGGATATGTTTGCGGGATTTGCCACGCCAACTGTGTCCGACATAGCAATAGTGCGCACACCAAGATTGGCTATTTTACCTACCCAGTCTATGGCAAGCGCAGCGTTGTAAGCATCGCCATATGGATTTCCAAAACCCATAGATATGTAGATGACAAGCTCTTTTCCATTCTTAGCGCAGAGGTTCTGTATCTCTTCAACCTGAGTCAGTGATTGTGCAATGGTCTTGTTGGTATTGCGCATCTGGAAGGTCTCAGAAATAGAAAACGGGAAACCGAGGTAGGTTATCTCATCATAGACTACAGCTTCTTCTGCACCGCGTGTATTGGCAATAATTGCAAGTAGTTTGGTTTTGGTGCTGGTAAGGTCCAGTTGGGGGATAACAAGCTTTGTATCAGCGAGCTGTGGTATGGCCTTTGCAGAGACGAAAGAACCAAAATCGAGCACATCAAAACCGACTTTCAACAATGCGTTAAGGTAATCAACTTTTCTTTCGGTAGGAATAAAATGCTTCCACCCTTGCATCGCATCGCGTGGACATTCAACCAATGTTATTTTGGAATCCATTCAATAAAATTGTGCCCAAAGGTACTAAACCTTAACAGCTAAATGTATATTAATTGGCTAAGGAGGTATGAAATGTTTAAATAAAGGCTGGCCAACAAGCGAGGTACAGGACTACTTGCCGCGGCCCTGGAAGATAACGATGAAGGTATAAAGGATGATCTTTACATCAAGCGCAAGGGAGCAGTTTTCGATATAGAGGAGGTCATAACGCATCCGCTCTATCATCTCATCTACGTTTTCGGCATACCCGAACTGCACCATACCCCATGAGGTAAGACCGGGTTTCACTTTGTGCAGGTATTTGTAGTGGGCATGCGCCTTGCTTATGATGTCGATATAATGCTTGCGCTCTGGTCGTGGCCCTACCAGCGACATATCGCCAATGATGATGTTGAAAAACTGAGGCAGTTCATCAATCCTCCACTTCCTCATAAACCTACCCCACCTTGTGATGCGGGCGTCGGTTTTGCTGGAGAGTGCAGGTCCCAGCTTTTCTGCATCAACAAACATAGAACGGAATTTGTAGATATAGAATGGCCTACCAAAAAGACCAATTCGCTGCTGCTTGTATATGATTGGACCCTTGGAGGAGAACATAACCATGATGGCCGTAAACAATAAAAACGGCGAAAGTACCAGAAGCGCAAGTCCCGAAAAAATAATATCAATAAAGCGCTTGCATACCCGCTGCCAGTCGGGCATCA
>CAILMA010000713.1 GCA_903835145.1 uncultured Bacteroidota bacterium | reverse complement strand
GTGCAGCTGCCGCCATAGAAGAAGACACACCTATTTCCGCCTGACAACCGCCCATTGCAGCTGAAAGCGTTGCTCCTTTCTTGAATATGCTGCCTATTTCTGATGCCGTGAGCAGGAACTTCACAATTTTCTCGCTGTCATACCCATTGCAGAAAGCAATGAAGTATTGCAGCACCGCGGGTACAACACCTGCAGCACCATTGGTAGGTGCCGTTACTACCCTGCTAAAAGAGGCATTCTCCTCATTTACCGCCAGCGCAAAACAACTTACCCAGTCAAGTGTATATTTAAAGGACTGGCCGCCACTGCGTATCACTTCTATCCACTCGTCGTAGTTATTATAGCTTTTGCCAAAAGTGAGTTTTTTATTAAGAATGGCAGCCCTGCGGGTCACGTGGAGCCCACCCGGCAGTTCTCCGGTTATGTGGCAGCCACGGTACGTACAGTCCCGCATTACGCCCCATATCTTCAGCACGCCTGCCATAGTATCATTCTCACTGCGCCACACATTTTCATTCTCCATAACCACGCCTGATATCTGTAGCCCTGTTGTGCGGGTCGCTTCCAGCAGGTCGTCAGCTTTTTCTATCGGGAAGGGCAACCGTGCACCGGCATCTGCTCCCAAATCCTCGCCTTCTTTTACCACGAAACCTCCTCCTATTGAATAGTAGGTTTCCGCAATTTCCTCACCCGTAGTGAACGAGCATAAGAAAGTTAGCGCATTAGGGTGGAATGGGAGGCTTTCGTCATATAGAAAAACCAGATCAACTGCCGGGTCAAATGATAATTCGCGTTCACCATTGAGCACCAGTTTGCGTCGGTTGGTAATTTGCTCGAGCCGCGGGGTTATTTCATTTACATCAAATGTCACAGGGTCTTCTCCGCATAAACCAAGGAGAACTGCTACATCAGTACCATGGCCCTTGCCCGTTTTAGCAAGTGACCCGTAAAGGAGTATTTTTACAGAACTAACTTTATCGAGCCCCCTTAATTTTATACTGCTAACAAATCGCTGAGCCGCTCTCCACGGGCCCAGTGTATGTGAACTACTCGGGCCAATTCCTATCTTAAAAATGTCAAATACTGATATACTTTCTTGTTTCACTGTTTATATAGAAAAATAAAAATGGGGGAAATATTAATTTCCCCCAAAGATAAGTGCAATGCCCTAACACCGTTGTTAGATTATTCTTAAAGTCAACATTATATTTCGAAACTTTCCGCAGACATCGCACGAGCTTTTTACAAGTTGAAAATCGGGTCACTTCCGTCCCTTTTTGGAGCAGAGCCGAATGTATCACCAAGAAAAACTAAGGCATCAACACAGTATCAATAACGTGTATCACCCCGTTGCTCTGGTACACGTCTTTAATTGTAATTTTAGCAGTATTGCCCTTGGAATCCTTGATCATCAGGTTCTTGCCTTTCTGCATTACTGTAAGCTTTTCGCCCTGTACAGTGGTAAGTTCTGTACTACCATTGCCCATTTTCACTTTCTCCATCAGCTCTTTTGAGTCAAGCTTACCGGCTATTACATGGTAAGTCAGAATAGAAGTCAGTTTACCCTTATTCTCTGGTTTTACAAGGTTCTCTACGGTGCCTGCAGGTAACTTACCAAAAGCCTCATTGGTAGGCGCAAATACAGTGAACGGTCCTGCACTTTGAAGGGTTGGTACAAGCCCTGCAGCCTTTACCGCAGCAACCAGCGTTGTGTGGTCTTTTGAATTTACCGCGTTCTCCACGATATTTTTTGATGGGTACATGGCTGCGCCACCTACCATAACTGTCTTTGTTTGTGCTGTAAGCACCGGTGCTTCAATAGCAATAAATGCAAGCGCTAATACTGGAATAAGCAATAATTTTTTCATTTCCGTCTGTGTTTGGATGGTTAAAAATGTTTTACGTAATCACTTACGGTAACTTTTTTGTTTCGGTTTTCAACAGAACAAAAAAAGGTCTGCTTTTACAACTGAAATGCAGAAGCCGGTATTTGCATCCATCGCGAATGGCACAAATACCGGCTTCGAAGCTAAATATTTCCCGATGCCCTGCATCGGGAAGGCAATTTACTAATTAACGGTTGGCACGTAAGGCATAGCCATCAGGGCTTTACCGTTCATTTTGGTGAGGCTTTGCAATTTCTCATACCATGTGTATGTATCTCCTGCTTGTTCCTTTATGGCAGACTTGATTGCAGCGCTTGCGGCTGTGTTGTTTTTGAATTTCCTGAGCAGGATATCCAGCTTATCCTCATTTTCGGGGTAAGTAACGACTTTATAGTCTGTAACCTTAGCCATGCTTGCCGCACTTGAAATTGCTGCACCAAGGCCGCCAATCCTGTCAACAAGGTGAATACCGATGGCGTCTGTTCCGGTCCAAACCCTTCCCTGCGCAATACTATCAACATCGGCTCGCGTTAACTTACGGCCGTCGGTCACATGGTTTTTGAACAGGCTATAGATGGTATCAACTGAATTTTGCATCCTTTGTGCCTCCTCGGGATTTAGCGGGCGTGAGGTTGTTGGCAGGTCAGCGTAAGGTGCATTTTTAACCTCATCGAAGGTCACACCCAGTTTATTTTTCATTAGCTTATCAATATTAAACATCATACTGAATACGCCTATGCTGCCCGTAATTGTATTGGCCATTGCAAAAATGCTGTCGGCTCCGCAGGAGATATAATACCCGCCTGATGCAGCATAATCACCCATGGAAACAATCAGATGCTTTTTTTGCTTCAGCAGCATGAGTTCCCTTAAAATAACTTCACTCGCCAATGCACTGCCACCAGGCGAATTTACCCTAAGCACAACAGCCTTTATTTTATCGTCGTTGCGCACTTTTCTTATGGCCTCGCAAAAGGTCTTTGAAGCAATTTCAGTCTCGTTACTTTGTTCTCCATCTACTATATCACCTTCGGCAATAAGCACTGCAATTCTGGTATTGCCATAGCCTTCCTCATTCTTGGTCTCGGTAGCATATTCATCAATTGTTATGAATTTAAGATTGTCGTTCCCTTTCACGCCTGTTTTATCCTTCATGCGCTGCTCTACCTGATCCCAGTAGGCCAAACCTGCTACCATTTTATGGCTGGCTGCATCAGCCGGGAATTGAATAGTACCATCAACAGCCAGTTTATTGATTGCTTCGCGCGACGAATGGGTGTATTCCGCTGCTGCACTAAGAAACTCGTTCCACAATCCGGTTTGCATCGCAGCAAGTTGCTGGCGGTTAGGGTCACTTATTTTATCGGCCCTGAAGGGCTCTGTTGCGCTTTTAAATTTACCTGCATAAAAAATTTCAGGCTGCAGTTCCAGCTTTTCAAGTGCTCCCTTAAAGAAAGCCATTACCGTAGCAAAGCCCTTCAACTCAATATTGCCTGCCGGGTTAAGATATATGCTATCAGCAGCTGTAGCAACAAAATAGGCACCCTGACTAATATCTTCCCCATAAGCAAAAACAAACTTACCAGACGACTTAAAATCTTCAATTGACGCCCTTAGCTGTTGCAGCGTGGCCCATCCATTAGGCGAACTTGACAATTTAATATACACACCCTTGATCTCGTTATCTTTTTTTGCCTTTGAAAGAGATTTACAGATATCGTAAAGACCAGCCTCGTAGGCACCGCCCTTGCTCAGGAAGGCAAGCGAATTATTTTCGCTTCCCTCATGAATATGCTTACTCAAATCAACTACAAGAATGTTGCCACTGACAATCTTATTCTTGTTGTCGGTTATAGATTTAGAGACGGCGACAACCATGCCTATCGTTAGTCCCACAACTATTACGCCGGCAACAATCATTGCAAACAGAGACGCAAAAAACATTTTGAAAAACTCTTTCATAGATTTATATATTTCGGAAAATCAGAAACAAATGTAAGCAGGAAAACCAATTGGATTTGTGAAATTATTGGGTGATTCCTCCCCTCACAAATTATATTTGAAAAATAAATCCGATCGGTAAAAATCATTGGTCTCAAATGATTCCTTTCACCGCCATATTTCAAATTTTACCGTACAATGCATTTGGGCCTCAGCATCTATTCAAAATTTGAACGCAGAAGCGTTGATGCAACATTTCAATTTATTTTAAGAAATTCACCATTTGACCTCAACAAATGAAAAACCAGCATTAATCATTAAGGCGTGAAATTAACGCCGCCAAGTCGAAAAAAAATATCTTCTTAAAACGCTAAATAATGTAGTTTTAATTTTTCTTTTCAACCCTTATGAGAGAAGGACAGTTTATTAAGCGCAACCTGCCCAAATGGGAATCGTATCAGGAATCCACAGACGACCCCGATGAAGTTGCAAAAAGATTCACCAACCTGGTGGATGACCTTTCCTATGCCAAAACTTTCTACCCGGGCAGCAACATAATCCGTTATATAAACAGCATCGCCGCCAATATTTTTCTCACCATTTACAGGAATAAAAAAGAAAAACAAAACCGAATCATCACGTTCTGGACCGACGAATTGCCTTTGGTAATTTACAAATACAGAAAGGTATTGCTTTACACCCTTACATTTTTCGTGGGCTGCATTTTATTGGGGGCACTTTCTGCTTACACCGATCAGTCGTTTGTACGTTCTGTAATTGGTGATGAATATGTAGATATGACCGAACAAAACATTGCTGAAGGCCACCCCTTTGCGGTCTATAATACCGGCAACGAACTGACGATGTTTGTTGAGATCGCATTTAACAACATCAAAGTTTCGTTTCTCACCTACGTCACCGGGCTCATGCTGGGAATTGGTACCTTGTATTTCCTCTTCCACAATGGGGTGATGGTAGGTTGCTTTGAATACCTTTTTTTCCACCATGGCCTCGGAGTAAAGTCGGTACTGGTCGTCTTCATACATGGCACCCTGGAGCTTTGGTCCATCGTTGTTGCAGGTAGCGCAGGCTTCATTCTTGGTAACGCCATTCTGTTCCCTAAAACCTATACCCGCCTGCAGTCGTTAAAAATGGGCGCAAAAGACAGTATAAAAATAATTGTTTCGCTGGTGCCTGCCTTTATCATAGCTGCTTTTTTTGAAGGGTTTGTTACCCGCCATACCGGAATGCCCATTGTATTGAGTTCAGGCATTTTAATTACTTCTGCGACCTTTATAATTTGGTATTATTTCCTTTTTCCCCGCAAAAAATATAAGCTTAAAAACCCATGATGAGGCTGAAAAATACCCTGTTACTGCTTTTGTTGCTACTTGCTGTCTCACTGCATTGCGGGGCGGTGGAAGCTAACAATACTGCACGCAGCATCTCGGCCGATGAATGGCGAAGGCTTACTACCGACAAGGCATATGACTACAAAAATGAAGTTGAAAAGCAGATGGACCCGCAAAACAACGAGCCTAATGCCTTTATTAAAGCCTTGCAACGATTTTTTGCTTTTATGGCCATGGGGGTTGGTCGTTTTCTGCTTTGGGTCTTTGTATTTGGGCTACTTGCTTACGTAATATACAGGCTGGTAACCGATAGCGAAAACTACTTCTGGGGCCGAAAACGGAAGGAGATAAAAACGACAGCGCCTCCGGTAAATTATGATGACATTGCCAGTACAAACTGGCAGGAGCTTATGGAAAAAGCCATCGCCGCGCAAGACTTTAGGCAGGCGGTCCGTTTCGGCTACATGCTTTTATTACAGTCCTTGGAGCAAAGCCAGTTTATAAAATACCGCCAGGATAAAACCAATTATGAGTATTCTCGTGAGCTGGAGTCGACACCATTCAAAAAAGGTTTCCGGTCGCTTTCACGGCAATATGAGTATATCTTTTACGGCAACTACACAATAAATGAAACTGAATGCAATACCTATGTTAGCCAAATCAAAACGATAAACCAGCAACTTAAACCCTGATGAAGGCCAGTATCAACCGTTTAAAGGCATATTTCTTCCTACCCGCGAGGTTACAACATACGCGTGGTGTCGGGTTGCGCCTATTTAAGTTGGTCTTTCTGGTTTTGTTTCTGGTCGGTTTCTCATCTTGCGACGATAGTGCAACAAAATGGTACGTTACACTAAAAAAGGAAGAGAAAAAGCCATATGGAACTTACCTCGCATATAATTCGCTACAGCAATTCTTCCCTACCTCACGAATAGGCGTTTTATCGCCGGGATACAATTTTAACCACATCACCAATTCCATGTCCATCAACGAACATGGCAAAAATCTCATGATACTGGTGGGCATCAATTTCTACCTGTCGGACGAGGAATGGGAAAAACTAAGGCAGTTTGTTCGTAACGGCAATGAAGTGGTGTTGTTTGCGAATGCACTGGACAAAAAAATAGAGGACGAGTTGACCTGCCACCTTAATACGAATGTCCCCGGCCTCGACTTTCAGTTCCCAACTCCGCAGAATACAGCAGCCCTGACGGTAATAGACTACCCGGGGCGCTTGTTTACTTATAAAGGCAAGTCCATTGCTTCCTGTTTTACAGCGAATGAAGAAGACAGCACGGCCGGTCGACAATCTGTTGATTCCAACGTAAAAAATGAACCAGCTAAAATCCTGCGACAAACGTCGCTGTCCAATCGTGGTACATCGTCAGGATATTACATCATTGCAGATACGCTTGGCTTTAGCGATGGTAAACCAGATTGCATTAGGTTCCGCATGGGCAATGGCCACATTACCATACATGCAGCGCCAACAGTAATGAGCAACTATTTTCTATTGCAGGATGGCAATATCGATTACCTTTCAAAAATATGGAGCAGCATCCCGGGCGATATTTACCAGATTTACTGGAACAACTACCTCATACACTACCCTCACGCAGCAAGCTCCACTAATGGCCTCTGGAATTCCCAGGCTACCCGATGGGCATTTTTACTCACTATTTTAATAGTTGGAACGTACGTATTGTTCCAATCGAGGCGCCGGCAGCGCATAATACCAGTTATTCCCCCGCTGCGTAACGACTCGGTTTCATTTGTAGAAACGGTAGGCAGGCTTTACTACAACACCGGCAATAATGCCAACCTCGCGGAAAAAATGACGCAGCAATTCCTGGAGTGGGTGCGCCTCAACTACTATCTGAACACTAATATTTTGGATGATACATTCATAACACAACTGTCGTTGAAATCAGGAACATCTTTACCAGTTGTCTCCGGCCTGGTGAGCATGATTCACGAGCTTCGCACCCATAGTGTTAAGCCCGACGATGCCTACATTCACCAGCTATACAAGACAATACAACTATTCTACACTAAAAATAACGAACTTAAAGATGAGCGCAGAAGAACAGCAAATACCGGTAAATGACCCTAACCCGCTTGCAGAAGTTATAGACCTCGTAAAGGAAAGGATACACAAAGTGATTGTTGGGCAACATGATATGGTAGACCAGTTGCTGGCTGCCCTGCTGGCTGATGGTCACATCCTGATAGAGGGTGTGCCTGGAGTAGCGAAAACGCTCACTGCGAAAATGCTCTCCCTGCTCATCAGTACGCGCTTTTCGCGCATACAATTCACCCCAGACCTTATGCCAAGCGACGTACTTGGTACCAGTGTTCAAAATATGCAGGCCGGGAATTTTCAATTCAGGCCGGGACCTATTTTCAGCAATATTGTACTGATAGACGAGATCAACCGCGCTCCCGCCAAGACTCAGGCTGCTTTGTTTGAGGTAATGGAAGAAAGGCAAGTGACCATAGATGGCACCACCCACCACATGAAGGCACCTTTTATGGTGATTGCTACCCAAAACCCGATAGAGCATGAAGGCACTTACAGATTGCCGGAGGGCCAGTTGGACCGCTTCATGATGAAAATCATTGTTGGGTACCCATCGCTGGAAGAAGAAATTACTATTCTGGAACGCCACGACAGCCGGCAGATGGCCGAAATGCTGCAAAGCGTGGAAGCGGTCATCACTCCGGAAATGCTGGCTTCAGCGCGGCAAATCATAAGGCAAACACACATAGAGCCAAAACTCATAGCCTTTATAGCAAAGATCATTTACGAAACCAGGAACGACCGCAGCTTATACCTTGGCGCTTCTCCCCGTGCGTCTATTGCATTGATGCAGATTGCCAAAGCTTTCAGCGTGCTGAGGGGAAGAAATTTTGTAATACCCGAAGACATTCTCGTGGCTGTAAATCCCGTGCTGAGGCACAGAATAAGCCTAACGCCCGAGCGCGAAATGGAAGGAGCAACCACCGACGGCGTGCTCAAAGAAATTATAGCACGAATGGAAATACCCCGATAGTAACTTATACAAAAAAAGTAAACACACTATTCATTGAGCTTTCTGAAGAAATATTTTGGTGATATTCAAGTCAATACGAGGTGGTTCCTCGTGCTGGGCATCTGTGCGTTTTTGCTTGTGGCGGCTTATTTTATCCCTGTTATTTTGCGTCCGCTGGTGGCATTTGTTTGGGTAGTGCTGTTCTTTACGGTGGTGGACTATGTTCTGCTTTTTGTTGTGAATGGCGACATTACCGGGAAAAGGCAAATGGACGAGCGTTTCGATATTGGGGAAGAAAATGTGGTAGCGGTAACAATGGAAAATTCATTCCCTTACAAAGTAACCGGATTTGTAATAGATGAACTGCCCTTCCAATTCCAGCAACGAAATTTCAACATTAAGTTTTCAATACCTTTCGAATCCAAAACCAAGGTCGCATATAGCGTAAAGCCTTTTTCGCGTGGCGAGTTCGGTTTCGGGCATTTGCTTGCTTATGCCGCCACACCGCTGGGGCTACTGCAGCGGCGCTTCCGGCTTGCTGAGCCGCAAAATATAAAGGTCTACCCGGCATTCCGCCAGCTCAGGAAATACCAGTTACAGTCGCTGGCAACTTCAGAATCTTCGATGCCGGGAACGAAGAAACTACGCAGAATGGGCCATAGCCTTGAGTTTGAAAAAATTAAAGAATACGTACCCGGCGACGACGTGCGCACCATAAACTGGAAAGCCACGGCACGAACCGGCAGCCTGATGGTGAACACCTATACCGATGCACGGCAACAGCAGATCTATGCCATTATTGATAAGGGCAGGAACATGAAAATGCCGTTCGAGGGGCTTACATTACTCGATCATTCTATTAATGCTGTTCTTGCTTTGCTCAACCTTGTGCTACTAAAGCAGGACAAGGCAGGGCTTATTACATTCTCAAACCTGAAGGGCGATATTATACCTGCCGAAAGGCGGGGTGACCAGATGCACCAAATACTGGAAACCCTCTATAAACAGCAAACTGATTTCCACGAGAGTGATTACGAAGGTCTGTGGAGTCTCGTGCACCGGCGTATTTCCCAAAGGAGCCTACTGCTTTTCTTTACCAATTTTGAAACCATGTCGGCTCTTGACCGCCAACTCCCCTACCTGAAGCGGATAAGCAAAAGCCACCTGGTATGCGTCGTATTTTTCCAGAATACACTGCTAAAGGCTATAACCGATAAAACACCCGACACCACCGAAGGTATTTACATTAAAACAATTGCCGACCACTTCGATTTTGAAAAACGACAAATTGTAAAGGAACTAAGGCGCCATGGTATCATCTCCATTTTAACGACCCCGCACAACCTGAATGTTGATGTGATCAACAAATATCTGGAACTTAAGGCCCGACAAATGGTTTAGGGATCTTCTGGCGGACATATAAGGCGACATAAATTTTCCAGCAAATAATGTAACCAAACAATAAAGCAATATTTTTGGCGGCAAGCAGCGCGCAAACATGTATATAACAGATCTTACTGAACTAAAAAGAGTAGCATCCGGCAGAGATGAGGAAAATGATCAGTTCAGAAGCTGGTTGAAGGACAAAGATGATGCCGGCACCGACGCTCTCGTGCATACTATTACCGACAAAGTGAGCACGGCTGTTAACTGCACTGAGTGCGGCAATTGTTGCAAAAACCTCATTATAGAGGTTTCGCCGTCTGACTTGTTGAAGACTTCGGCAAGCATGGCGTTGGCGCCAGAGGAATTCATTGAAAAATATATAGAAACCAGTGCAAAAGGAACCTACTTCATAAACACAATCCCCTGCCATTTCCTTGCCAACAAAAAATGTACTATTTACGAAAATCGCTTCACGGAGTGCAGCGACTTCCCCCACCTTACCAAACCCGGTTTCAGGCCTCGCTTATTGGGTACCCTGCTCCATTTTGAAACCTGCCCAATAATCTATAATGTGATTGAAGAAGTAAAAACTACTATGGGCTTTGTTTATTAAATCATAGCCTTTGGTGCTCTTCTTTTTGTAAAGCGTCTTCGATAGCCTTGCTCGGTATAATCCAGATAATCGCTACTACAACATATAAAAGTGCGGAAATCAATGGATGTAAAAACAACGATACCGGTATAGCAATAACATAAAGCAATGTGGAAACATTCGATTTGAACTTGTTTTTATAAATCGCTTTTGATAATTCTGTTTCCTGTTTGTGGCTTTTCACAATTGCCGCAGAAAGCAAAGTGAATGCAACGCCGCAGATAATAAGTAAACCGCCGTAGGTGGCTACCGTTATTTTCTGAAAATTGTTAATTCCCATCCACCCGGTTGCAAACGGGATTAATGACAACCAAAACAAAAGGAAGAGGTTAGCCCACATGATTTGAGCATTTACCGCCCTCACTGTATGCAACAAATGGTGGTGGTTCACCCAATAAATACCAACGTAGGCAAAACTCATAGCATAACACCCCAAAACAGGCAACAAGGGTAAG
>CAILMA010000712.1 GCA_903835145.1 uncultured Bacteroidota bacterium | reverse complement strand
GACTGAGCGTCAATGATTATTTTGTTCGCTTCAACTTTAGCCTGTTCTTTAGCTTCTTTCAGCATTACAGTGCGCTCTTCGCGAGCCTGAGCCATCAGTTTTTCGTTGTCTGATTTCAGCTGACTCATTTCACTTTTTACTTTTTCAGCAGCAGCGATGGAGTCTGCAATGCCTTTTTCTCTTTCACCTAAAGACTGCAGAATAGGTTTCCATGCAAATTTCTTAAGGATTAAGAATACTGCAACGAACGCTATAAGCGTCCAGAAAAATAGACCGAGTTCCGGGGTTAATAAATCCATTAGTTAATTATTAATTGTTAGTTATTAATTATTACTTGTGTTCTGTTGATTTTTTTGTTTTTGCCTGGCCGGGGATTAATACAGGAAACAACCCATATGGTTGCTGCAAGAAAATTTAATACATGGCTAAGACATAATTAAACTGCATCCTCGGCCCTATGCGTTGGATGCAGTTAATGTGGTACATACTACTTAACGAAGATAGCGAGGATACCTGCGATTACCGCAAATAGCGCCACACCCTCAACGAAGGCAGCAGTAAGAATCATGTTGGCACGGATGTCTCCACTTGCCTCTGGTTGACGGGCAATAGATTCTACTGCACCTCTACCGATTTGACCGATACCAATACCAGCACCCAATGCTGCAATACCAGCACCTACAGCGCCACCGGCTTTAGCCATTTCTCCGGCTTCCAACAAAATTGTGTTCATTAAAACAGACATGTTATATGGATTTTGATTAAAAAAAACTACATTACGATTTCGGCAGGTGATGAATGATGATCTTCGTGGTGATCGCCTTCCATTACCTGACCTAAGAATACTGCTGTAAGGTTTGCAAATACAAACGCTTGTATAGCAGCAACCAACAACTCCAGCATAAACATAAATATGGAAAATGCTAAAGAAACCGGTACAAATATACCACCTACAGTCTTACTTAAGCCTGCAAATATAAATATAAGACAGATAACACTAAGGATAACTATGTGACCTGCAAGCATATTCGCGAAAAGACGTATCATCAATGCTACTGGCTTAATGATGAGGGACATGATTTCGATTAATACGAGAAGGCATTTTACAAGGAATGGTACGTTTGGCGGATTAAGAAGGTGGCTCCAGAAATGCTTGTTGCTGTTCACCATCATTACAACGAAGGTAACAAGTGCAAGAAGTGCAGTTACGGCAATATTGCCGGTGAAGTTAGCACCACCGGGTAAAAGACCAAGGAGGTTATTGATCCAGATAAAGAAGAATATGGTTAATAAAAGCGGCATGAACTTAACCGCTTTTTTACCCAGATTAGGTACAGCAACTTCGTCCCTGATGAAAACAACTATAACTTCTACAAAGTTTTGGAAGCCTTTTGGTGCGTGAATTGCACCGTATTTGTAGTTTTTGCTTGACTTGGTTAACAGGAAAAGTAAAAGAAACACGCCGATAAGCATCGAGATAACGTTCTTGGTAAGCGAGAAATCGTAAACAGGTGAACCATCTTCAGCTATTACTTTTTCTTTCATTACTTTTTCTAAATGCAGGCCTTCATATGTATTGCTGATTTGAGCACCCGTTGCATCTTTGTGCCACTCTTCGAAATGACTTGAAGAGAAAACAGACAGACCCTTGCCTGGCTGATAGATGATCATTGGCAATGGGATAGCAAAAGCGTTCTCTTTACCATCTTCTGACTTTGTGCTGAAAAAATGCCATTCGTGAGAATCAGAAACGTGACCAAACACCAATTCTGTAATGTTAATGCCTTTTTCTTCTTCTTTCTGTCCTGAAGGCATTTCTTTAGCGGGCGCAGCATTATTTTCCGGTGTTTGCGCAACGGATGAATTAACCTGACCTAACAGCCCGAAAACCAATACGAATAAGAAAAAGAAATGTTTACAACTCATTACCGTTTTGAAATTTTTTGCAAAGGTAGGAGTTACAGCTTAAAAAAACAGCTTTTTTGTCGGAAAAATAATTATTTAGCCCATAGGTATGTTAATAACTATGCAGAACTTGGGTGAAACCGGGCCTTAAAAGCTCATTTTTCTTTAGTATCGATAATTATACTGATGTTTCGCGAGAAATGGTGGAGGGCAAGTACCGTGCAGGTAGAGTACCTTAAAGTAAAAGAGTTGCCGCTTTTTAGCAGCAACTCTTAAACATTGAACATGATCAATATTCTTCCTTCCCGTGAGGGTGAGGAACGTTGATTAAATAAAGTAGACCAATTTAATTGTTAGTTTTCATTTCTGCTACGTTGCAAAAGTCTTTAAATAGCTCACTATTCGCAGATTTTGCGCCTTGCATAAAAGAAAACCAACTGCTCAACTCGGCATAATTTATTTAATCAATGTTCCTTAGTTTAATTTTGTGATAGGGTTTAATCAGGTTCTCTCGAAGGGTTTATAGTCTCTCATATTTTTAAAAGCTTGCGCTTAGCGTTCGACTTTGGTATTATATACGAATGAATTGCTATTTCAGTTTTTCATTTCGTCTTGATTCATTAATACTTCGTTAACAAAGTTGCGACAAAAATGGAAAACTTTATAGTCAAGTCGACGAAACACCCAAAAAAGTCGATGAAGTGTAGCTTTTAGGTTTTAACAGTTACTTTGGGGATACCTGGCTTCCCGCAATTGCGGTTCCCCCTTACCTTTGGTTGGTAGTTAATTCAATCAATTCAAAATCATTTCGAAAAACTAAAAACAAATTCATGAGACAGCTAAAGCCAATT
>CAILMA010000711.1 GCA_903835145.1 uncultured Bacteroidota bacterium | reverse complement strand
GGGAGTTTTTTTGCTTGTGCCTTTCTCATGGATTGATTGGCTAATATAATTATTTGTGACGATTATTTTTTACCTCCGGGTTTCGCTCCGCCTTTGGCAGCAGCTCCACCTTTAACTTTTTCCTTCTTCGTACCATATTTGGAACGGCTCTTCTTACGGTCTTTTACGCCCGCAGTATCGAGTGCACCGCGCACAATGTGGTAACGTACACCCGGCAAATCCTTCACCCTACCCCCACGAATGAGGACGATGGAGTGTTCTTGTAGGTTGTGTCCTTCACCCGGAATGTAGGCGATAACCTCAATCTTATTAGTGAGGCGAACCTTGGCCACTTTACGGAGGGCCGAGTTCGGCTTTTTCGGTGTAGTGGTGTAAACGCGGGTACAAACGCCACGGCGTTGGGGACATGCATCCAAAGCACGGGACTTTGATTTCGTCCGCATGATTTCGCGTCCTTTTCTTACTAATTGCTGTATGGTAGGCATTGCTTACTGTAAGTAATAAAAATTAATGGAGTGCAAAGGTAGCTCAATATTTCGAACCACAAAATAATAAATTACGAAAAGCAAAAAAAAATACCTCTTCTACCCCTACCATGCCCGGCCTCACAAAAAATTGCGCACCCATTGCACCGTTTGGTCTTTGCAAAGCGGCCACAACGTGAGGTTCCAGCCATGCGCGCTTCCGGGCCATCCTACAAACATACACGGAATATTCCTTGCAGCAAGCGAATCTTCCAGCATAAACGACTGTATAGGCAGCACCAACGGGTCGGCCAAACCCATGAGTATCACCGTGGGCACCGCGCCGCGCATGTGCGAGAGTGGACTGGCATACCGCCAGCGTGCGGCATTGGAGGCATAAGGCCCCAACCACACCGATACATTCTGCCCAAGCGGATAGTTGACAACCGACGTGTCGGTGAAGTCGGTAGGACCACAATTTTCTATTACCGCCTTAATGCGGTGGAAGGTATCTAGGCCATAGGCATAGAGCATGGCCAGCTGCCCGCCGGCACTCCTACCCAACAAGCAAATTTTACTGGGGTTGATTTGCCATTCGTCGGCCTTGGCCGTAATCAGCTTCAGTACCGTCGCTATGTCTTCAAGGGGCGCAGGATAAGGGTAATATTTGTCGACTCGGTAATTCATATTGACCACAGCCATTCCATAGGACGTAAACAGGGTGTCGAGGCCAATCACGTTGAAATCGGCCTTGTTGCCCTGCACCCATGCCCCACCATGCAGCATCACCACAACAGGCGTTTCGGCACGGCTGCGAACGGTGGGCAAGTAGTAGTCGAGTGTTTGCTGTATGGTGTCGGTACCATATAGATAGTTGTAGCCGGCAGTAAAAGGCGGCTGTATTGCCGCCGGCTGCGGTTTATGGCAGCCTGCAAGCAGCCTTGCCAATAGCACAATTACCACCGGCCCGCAAGATGCAGCCATAAACTTGATAGCCATAAGCGTGTTTGGGGTAATAACGTTTTCCGGGGCGGATTGTTGCAGCCACAACGCCCAGAATCCTTCCATACCTTCTTTGCGGCTGCGTCTTAGAATTCCCTTAGATTTGAAATAAAAACACATTAGAATTGATTTACTAAAGGGTTGCCTTCACGGTCAATACACAACAAAATCACTGAAAAACAGAGAAGAATGCCAAAATTCGGTTGAAAAGCACGAAAAGAGGACCGTGCGCTACTTTCTGCCTTATTGAAGGCTATTATGAAACATGAACAAAGCCTTTTAAATCGAAAAGAGCAGGGAGAATCTACAGTCGAAGATAACTAAAACTACGAAATTACAATGAAGGCGTATTAGAATGCCAAAATACACACAAAATAAGTTGGCTCGTGGAAATTAGGTCGAGGTAAGCTAATTTTGTAATGTTCACACCAAAAGCTACCAGATGGATTTCAAATATCAAAAGGAATTAGAAGAATCAATAAAATATTTTTGGATGACAAGAAATCAGCAGATAGAAAAGCAAATATCTAATAGGACTCAAGATCAGGGAATAGAGGAGCTGTAACCGGTGGAAAACAGTTGGATGGTTTCATTAATTTGCTTAGAAAGGTAGCAGTTGATAACGGCGTCCCAGAAAATTGCATTTTTATCAAGGGAAACAATCTACCTGGGTATTTCAGGCCAACGAAGGATTGGGATTTTATAATCATATCTCCGAAAAAGCATTTAATAGCTGCAATAGAGCTAAAATCT
>CAILMA010000710.1 GCA_903835145.1 uncultured Bacteroidota bacterium | reverse complement strand
TACGGCAATAAAATCATACTGCTGGAAAACGACAAAAATTCCGGCAAGGGTTTTTCCCTACGCAAAGGTTTTAAAAAAGCAATTGAATCCGGTTTTAGCAATGCCATCACTATTGATTCTGACGGGCAGCACTACCCTTCCGATATTCCAAAATTTATAGAGGCGGCACAGCTGCAGCCCGGCAACTTGCTCATGGGCACCCGCAATATGATGCAGGACGGTGTACCTGGCAAAAGTTCTTTTGGTAATAAGTTCTCCAATTTCTGGTTTTGGGCTGAAACCGGGATAAAACTTCCGGATACACAAACCGGCTTCCGGCTATATCCGCTGGAGCCGATGAAAAAGATAAAACTGTTTACAAGAAAATTTGAGCTCGAGATTGAGGTAATTGTGAAAATGGCCTGGCGCAATGTGCAGTTTACATCAGTTCCCATAAATGTGCTCTACGATAAAGCTACCCGTGTATCACATTTCCGCCCGTTCCGCGATTTTACACGCATAAGCATTCTTAACACCTGGTTTGTAATACTTACCCTTCTGTGGTTCCTGCCTAAAAGGCTGTTTTTCAAAGTAAAAAAAAAGGGGCTACTTACCATCATCCGGGAAGAAGCCTATAACATAAAGGAAACCAATTTCACTAAAGCACTGTCTATAGCCTTCGGTGTGTTTATGGGTATTGTTCCCATTTGGGGCTTTCAGCTCCTTGTGGGCATTCCACTGGCCATTTTGTTCCGCATGAATAAAGTGCTGTTTATAGCTGCTGCCAACGTCAGTGTTCCTCCAATGATTCCCCCCATCATTTTCTTGAGCTACTATACAGGTAGTTTCTTTGTAAAAAACAAGGTTCAACTGGAGAGCATGCGCAATATTACCCGGGAATATATACATACCAACATGACCCAATATGCCATTGGTGCAACTGTTTTGGCAGCTGTGGCAGGATTCGTGATTTTTTGGGTATCGCTTTTTCTTTTCTCACTCGGCAGGCCAAAGCGACCGTCATTCAAATAATTGGCGACCACCTATTTTATCTTTTTTATCAGTTCTAACCCAGGTCCGGTCATTAGGGTTGTTGCAATAGCCATGATGACCATAATGGCAAAAATCTCCGGGGTAAGGATGCCCATATCATAACCAATATTCAATACTATAAGCTCCATAAGGCCACGCGTGTTCATGAGCACACCGAGGCTTAGCGACTCCTTATTGCTATAGCCTACCAACTTTGCAGCAATAGCGCTACCCCCCAGTTTTCCCACAATTGCCATAGTTGTAATTATGCCGCACAAGGCCCACAAATTGCCACCGCTGAGCAATCCAATTTGCGTTCTGAGGCCAGTGATTACAAAAAATATGGGCAACAAAAGCAGGATTGCTACGTCCTCCACTTTCTCGGTGAGCATATTTTTCAGGGAATGTTCTGCGGGCATGATAACACCAGCCAGGAATGCGCCAAATAACACGTGAATACCAATTAAATCTGCCACATAGGAACTACACAAAAGCAGTAAGAACAATAGTGCAATAGTGGTCTTGTTTTGCTTGTCGTTTTCGCTGTGCTTAGCACAAATTCTGGCAATCAGAGGCTTTACAACATAAAGCATAACCACTATATAGACGACCGATAAGCCAATGGTAAGTAAGGCGCTGTTGATGCTTCTGGCCTTTGCAATAGCTATTACTATGGGCAGTATGCACCACGCGGTTATGTCGCCAGTAGCGGCGCAAGTAATGGATAAAACACCCAGTGGAGTCTTTGTAAGCCCTTTTTCCTGCAAGATGCGTGCGAGCACTGGGAAAGCAGTAATGCTCATGGCTATACCCATAAACAGCGCAAAAGAGATAAAACTAATTTGAGCGGGAGCGTACTTTGAAAAAATAAAATAAGACAACAAAACACCCAGAAAATAGGGAAATATGATGCTGGTATGGCTTACTATTAGTGCATTACTTGCAGTTTTCTTTATCACATTCACATCGATCTCCATACCTATAATAAACATAAAAAACACTAACCCCAACTGGCTAAACAACTGTAGTGACTTGAGTGATTCTGCCGGAAATAGAAACGAAGAAAAACTCGGCATAAGCATACCAAGCAGCGAGGGGCCCAATAAAATCCCGGCAATTATCTCTCCTATCACAGCAGGCTGCCCAACTTTATTGGCCAACTTCCCAAGCACCCTTGCCACAACCACAATAGTGACAATCTGTAGCAGCAAAATGCTCACTGGCTGATTGAGGTTGTGTAAGAAATCGTCGAAAATACTGGCACCGGAATTGGGTAGCGTTGGTAATATTGCAGAAGCCTGTGGATGCTGAGTGGCAATATCTGTACTTACCGCAATTTCATGTTTCAGGTTCTTACCCATATCAAGTACAAAGGCTATCAACGCGGAAAAAATGCCCACAATAGCCATGTATAGGTATCCACTCTTTTTGCCCATTTGCGAAAGGAAATAAAAAATCCCGGAAAATACCGGGATTAAAGATAATATTGATTTTGAATCAAAAAAGTGAGGCACTAAAGCACCCAAAACGACTATTTCACATATTTTGACTTCCATGTTTTATAGTAGTCGTCGCGTATTTGTTTTATAACGTCGTAGATAGCACCTGCCCAGTAGTTTTTAACCCCGAAACCTCTTGGAGAACCAACTATGCGCTCATAAACGAGAATTTCTTTGGTAGCTTCATTGATGGCAACAAAATGGAAAATGGCTTCATCGGCACCCTTGTTGAAACTTTCAACAACTAAAGCAACGCCTATGCCACTTTTGCCGGATAAAGGATATTGACTAACAAATTTTTTGATATCTTCCTGCTTGTAGCCGGGAGGGTTATTGCCCTCAATATTATCGAGTCCGGTAGCTGCATTAAGGCCCATCAGCATATCGATATCATAAGCAACATTGTCCTTATTCAGCATGCCATTTACATCATACTTTTTCTGCTCATTTATTATAATCCGGTTCCAGTCAGGAAAGTACTTGTTCCTTAAATCAGCAGCAGATATTTTTCCTGCTTCTTTAAATTGATAGAAATCACCGACAAACTTGGCATGTGAGAAATCTAATCCCAACCAGCTTATTTTAACGCCGCCAGACTTAAACAAGTCGCTGGCTGTCTGCGCATTAGCGGCACCAAAAATTAAAAGAGAAAATAACGTGATGACGAGCTTTTTCATAAATTCTATTTTGGGAGTTATAACCAACATTGGTTAACGACAACAAAAATAATCTTTTTCCAGTGAAAATTATAGCACCCAACGACGGGCACAAACTGTGACATAAAGACAATTTAGAGCTTATATTTAATCGAATCCGGTCAAACAATCCATCCCTTTAAGAAAACCTAAAATAAAAACTTAACTTGCATCAACTGAAATTAATTAGGCTATTTTTGTAACCTGACTCTGTATGCCAATCATACGGGACGGGTCAATCAATTTTTTTAAGAACATATGAGCGAACTTTCAAAAAATAACCAGCCGGTTGCAGGCAACGTAAAGGTGCGGGCAAAAAGATCCGTGCGCATTTTATGGCGCAGTTTCATTTTCCTCATTTTATCATTTACGTTACTCATCGTAGCAATAGACCATGGTATGATGGGCTACATGCCTTCAATGACCGAACTGGAAAACCCGCAAAGCGCTCTCTCTTCTGATGTTTATGCTATTGATGGTACCATCCTCGGGCGGTATTATGTGCAGGACAGATCCAATTGCAAGTATGCTGATATCTCCCCTACTATTATTAATGCGCTTCTGGCAACGGAAGATGAGCGCTTTTTCGACCACTCTGGCATAGACCCGATAGCTACAGTGGCAATACCCTTCTATGTACTGCTTCATAAAAAACGTGGTTCTTCTACCATTACCCAGCAACTTGCAAAAAACCTCTTCCCGCGAAACAGTGAAAGTGTGTTCACATTACCATTTGTAAAGCTCAAAGAGTGGGTACTTGCCGTGAAACTTGAGCGCAACCTTACCAAGAACGAAATCATAACCTTGTATCTGAATACCGTTCCTTTTGGCGACAACGTTTTCGGAATCAGAAACGCATCACTTACCTTTTATAATAAGTACCCCGATAAAGTAACTGTAGATGAAGCTGCTACGCTCATAGGTATGCTCAAGGGCAATACGATGTACAACCCAAGGAGAAACCCCGCTCGTGCCAAGAACCGCCGCAATACGGTTATTGACCAAATGGTGAAATACAATTATTTGCCTCAGGACGCTGCTACGGCCCTGAAAGCAAAAGAGACCCCGCTCAACTACCATAAAATTGACTATCACGATGGTATTGCGCCTTACTTCAGGCAAGTACTGGAGCAGCAAGTGAAGCTGGTATTGAAGGACGCTAAAAAACCAGATGGCTCTCCGTATGACCTCTACAAAGATGGTTTGAAAATCTACACCACTATCGATGTAAGGATGCAACGCTACGCTGAAGAAGCCATGCAGGAACACCTTACAGAACTGCAGAAGCAGTTCATGGCCCAATCGGGCTACAGGGACGGCTCTATCTGGACAAAGGAAAACAAGGACATTCAAAACATACTTACCTCAAGCATAAAAGCCTGCGACCGTTATCAGGCTTTCAGAGACCAAAATTTGACGGAGAAACAAGCTATGGCAGAAATGGCTAAGCCTGTAAAAACACACGTATTTGCGTGGAACAAAGTGCACTCAAAAGACACGTTAATCAGCCCTATTGACTCCATTAAGTACATGAAGACCTTCCTTCAGTCCGGCTTTATGGCTATGGACCCTATGACCGGGGAGGTGAAGGCATGGGTGGGAGGCATAGATCATACATATTTTCAGTTTGATCACGTAAATACCAACACGAAGCGCCAGGTAGGTTCAACTATTAAACCACTGCTTTATTGTTTTGCCGTTGATAATGGATTTTCACCATGCGGCATTGTACAAACATCTCCACAGTCGTTCCCAAACATGGACAAACCCTATGATGCTAACATGGGTACTGATGTATATGGCGACGTGCCTATGAAGTATGCGCTGGCATTGTCTATTAATAACGCTGCATTATACATTTTAAAGCAAGTGGGTATTGATGCATTTGTTG
>CAILMA010000709.1 GCA_903835145.1 uncultured Bacteroidota bacterium | reverse complement strand
GGCTTGAATTGGTAATAAAAATCGAGCACAGGCAGCGTACCGGCATGAGGAGTCCCGCAGAATGGGCATTTGGGCTTGGTTGAGTTATCGAATACGTACCATTTTTGCTCGCAGGCGGGGTTGCTACAGGGTTGTATCAGGTCTGTTGTTTTGAGCAATGCCTGCTCCCATTGGTCAGCCGTTGGCCGTAAGGCAGGATTGTGGAGGCCTGTGATGAAGGCTGCCTCAAAAAGCTCTTTCAGATATGGACCGGTTATGGTAAAGGGCAAACGCGAAACATCAGCCCACGGCAACTCTTTTGGATTCACCTGTGCCAGTTTGGGCCGGTTACTTGGGTCCGTTGGGTGCTCTATAAATCATGCGCGCTCACCCATGGAGAGCAAATCATCAGTCTCCGTATCAAGGTCATGCACTTTACCCCCCTTAAGCGGATGCCTGTAAAGCAGGTACATATATATCATCACCGCCAGCGCATGTAAGTCAGTAAGCCGGTTTGGCAATTTTCGCCGGGTATCGTCTTTTGCCAGCTGCTTTGTCTCCAACACTTCCGGTGCTATAAAATCAGCGGTACCTATCACATCCGGCGGATAAAGCCCGGGCACCACGAGGCCATCAATGTCTATAATAGCTGCCGTTTTACTTACGGGGTCTATCAGTACATTTTTATACGACAGGTCAGAATGCGCAAGACCGGCTGCATGAAGCCTTTTCACCCCCCTTGCTATATTAACGCAGATCTGAAAATAACTGAGCCAGTTTCCAAGTTCTGAATCGTCCAGGCGCAACGCAAACTGTTTGTTCCGGAATTTTGCCGAAGCAAACCATTTTCCTTCCTTTTCTTTTCCCTTTATCAGGTCATTGTTCGCATACCCTTTCTGAAAAAAGAAATGCTTGTTATAGACCGGCACTATCAGCCCTATCTGCTTTCCAAGCTCTACTACATCGGTGGGCCAGCAATACAAATCTTTATAGTACGCCCCACCCTCCCGGTTAAAAAAACTATCGTAGTACTGTGTAACTATTTTTTTTAGTCGCTCCTTCGAATTGTAATCCTGTATATCCCGGTACATCGCCACCACATAACTATGGTCAGGGCTAAAGTAAACATCCTTCATGCCGCCGCGCATGGGCTCGTCCGTTTCCACAAACTGGTACGACTTGCCATTAATTACTGAGGTTACAGATTGAATTCTACTCATGAAACGATACTTATTTTTTCCTCACATTATTTTGCTACTCCGGGCGGCTGTAACCCTGAAAAAATTAAAATACTATTGCCAGAGTCCGGTCATCATGATTCCCGGGACTCCAAAAATCCATCCACTTCGAAAGCTGCTCCGCAATGTCTTTGTTGTCTTTCGAAAAATCAACCCCGGCTCCATCTTCATTCTCACCTTTTAGATCAGCAATAAATGCCTGCCAAAGTTCTGGTTTTTCAAGGTTTGCCTCTACCACAAATTTGGGGTCATAGATGCCATCCGTCATCATCATCAGGTAAGAAAAATCTTCAACCAGCTTGAATTTAAAACGAGTATAAAATTTATCTGAAGTAAAGATTTCGGGCATCGTAATAAACCGTGTACCTCCGCCATATTCGCCAACATCAAGCCAGTTGAGCAGCGTTACGCTGGTGCCGTTTTTATCTATCAGCGCTATCGGGCAATCGCCCACCCCGAAAGTCAGGAAAGCATAACCGAACGAATATTGCTTGAACAAAGTAAATATAAGAGTAGTATGAAACTCCTTCAATTCACAAGCCTCTTCCTTAGCCAGCTTCGCTAAAACCTGATGTACACTCCACGCAGCCTTAGCCAAATGGCCGGAGATAAACTGACTCAGTTTTTTCTGCGCTTCGTCGCCACCACCATTGTGTACTACAAGAAGTGTCTCATCAAATTCCGCCGAAATATCAGCCGTGAAATCTTGTTGAAAATAGTCTATAACCGCTCTGGTAGCTACTTCCGATCCCTTCCTGCTTTGGCGGGCTGAGCCTGCTCCGTCGGCAACTGTTACAACACTCCAGCCAGTGCTCTCGAGATATTTGAAAGCAAAATCATCGTCTCTGAAACTACCCACATTGGCATGAGAGCGACCTCGCTTGCTGGCAACCACCAGTTGCCTGCCGCCCAGCTTGGCTGAAATTGCTACGTCATCGGCTTTCCAGTACTTATCTTTTGGGTTTGAAGGCTTGTTTTTCCAAAGCGTTTTGGGGTCAGGGTTTATTGTAATGGATATGTTTTTTTCATGCACCTCCGTTTCTTCTTCCCCGGCAAATCTGAGCTGGATGGCAAGCTTGAACTCACCACTATTCACCGGAATGCCGACAATCTTATTATCAGC
>CAILMA010000708.1 GCA_903835145.1 uncultured Bacteroidota bacterium | reverse complement strand
TCTTACCTATGGGTAATCAGGATAGCGAAGAACCGGAAGAAGACCGCTATTTTTACGAAAGGCGTGAAGTAACCAAGGAAGAGTATGAAGAACTGACCAATCCTTCCCCAAAAAAGCAAATCGCGATTATTCCTTCTTTTAGCTATGACGAATTGCAAAATATCAAGAATGGCAATAAGGAACTATCACAATGGATTAAAACCATTATCAAGTTTTCCAACAAGGATTACGTTGAGATTGATAAAATCAGGAAGTTGGAGGAACAGATGAAGATTTTCATGAACGGTTGGGTGTATAAATGCTTACCCAAGAAATATGTCCTTTATGCCATGTTTGAAGAATGGTATCAACGCATAAGGAAAGCTATCCGCTGGATGGATCTGGAAGGAATAGACGGCGCTCAAATGTCCCTTGAAAGTGAAGACCACGCAAAGTTCAGAGGTGCTTCAGATACCATGTCTGAATACGATTAAGCGTTTTTCGGGGATTTTAGACGTCTATTAACCAATATCAGGACAAGACAATGGATAGGTTTTCACGGAATAGTTGACAGACTTGAGTAAAAAAATTAAACTAGAGTATTTCAGAACATAAAAATAAAAGCAAAAAAATATGATACAAGACAAGACTGCACCACTTTACACAATGACGATTGGGGAGTTTATTGAGCTGACAAGACAAACAGTCCAGACAGTTCTTTTAGAACACGCTACAGTAAGCACAGAGAGTTCAGAGGACGAGCATTTCTCGATTGCAGAATGCGCAAGGTTTCTAAAATGCTCTTTGGTCAGCATTCATAACTATAAGAAGAAAGGATTACCTTATTACAAAATGGGCAGGAAAATCCTGTTCAAGAAAAACGAGGTGCTTGCCTTTATGAAAAATGCAACCAAGAGGCTTTGCAATCTTGCTAAGAAAAACGCGCAATAATTTACTGTAAAAAAATGGCCTGTAAAGTTAACAGGCCATTTTTTTTGCTGGAATATTCAACTTATCTCAACTGCCGAACACTTTGTGCATCTCCTCTGATTTGAGGGTATCTACCACCTTAAAATACCTGCGGGCGGTTTTCATGTCCTTGTTTCCCGTGATGGCCATAGCGGTAGTTAAGCTACCTCCCTTGGCGAGAAAATTGGTCATAAAGGTCTTTTTACTCATGTGGAAAGTAATGACCTTATATATAGGCTCTTTAGTCGTGGTACGTTTCATTCCTTGATAATGGGTTTGTTGAACATTACGTTTGAGCTTTGCCTCCTTTGCCATTTCCTTCAAATAGTCGTTCATCTTGACTTCAGGGGCTACCGGAAGACATCTGTCAGGAAATCCTTTATATTTCTTTAATATGGTTGTGGTGTAAGGGTTCAAAGGTATGGTATTGTTCTCGTCGGTCTTTACCACCCTGTAAACGATAAAGTCCTTGTGAATATTTTCAGGAGCCAATGCCTTAATATCCCCATACCTCATTCCTGTAAAGCACCCAAAGCAAAACACATCCCTTGCTTCCTCAAGGTACTTATCTTTGAACTTGAAATTATACAATCGCATAAGTTCCTCCCAATTCAGGTAGATGATCTCCGGTTCTTCCATTAGTTTTTTGAATGCTTTCTTTTTATAGGCAAGGTTAGTATTGTATTCCCTCTCCGTAGCAAAGTTCAGAAAAGCCTTAAGGTTCTTGATAAGAGTGCCTGTGTAATTATTATTGACACCCCTAACAGTAAAGCAATATTCAAGGAACTTATTATAGAAGATTTGGTCAATGTTGGCAAATTCCAAACGAACTCCTGAAACCTGACTGAACTCCTTAAAGACATTCAAGGCACTTTCAAGGTTGCTTACAGTTCCCTTTCCCTTTAGCAGTTTCGATTCTTTGATAAATTCATCGTATGCTTGCATAAAGGAATGATATTCCTTCACTACAACCTTATCTGCAAGACCATCCCTGAAATATTGGGTAGTCAAAGGTATCTTTAATGCTTTAGCAGTATCGCTAAGGTTGTTGACTTTAGTTTTCAGATCGGTTAGATCATTATTGATATTGGAAGATACTGAAAAACCTTTTTTTGCCTTTTGGTTTTCCGCGTCCCATTTATGGGCATCTATCCTGTGTCCTGTAAAGTATTGTAGTCTTTGTCCGCTAAAGCTATAAAAGAGTAGGATAGGGACATTTTCGATAATGAGTTCTCCGGTTTCCTTATCTTTGCGCTTTTCAAGGTA
>CAILMA010000707.1 GCA_903835145.1 uncultured Bacteroidota bacterium | reverse complement strand
CTCAACGAGTATTGCTATCGTTTCAACAGAAGGTACATGAAGGAAGCTATTTTTGACAGGTTACTTGTAGTGGCTGTTTCATATACGAGCTATGGGTATGCAAAGGGATAATCATTTTGTTTTAAACGATGAAAAAGATGAATTCTTTAGTGCGGGGCCTGATAGCAGGCATATTTTGTTGTTTTAGCGCAAATTTGGTTACGGCGCAGGTGTTGAAAATGGATATGGTGGTAGTAGACGGAGGGTCTTTCAAAATGGGCTGCCCGAAGTGCACAGCCATGGATTCGAGGCCGGTGCACAATGTTACCCTAAGCACCTTTTCAATTGGTAAGTACGAAGTCACTCAGCAGCAATGGGTTACGGTTATGGGTAAAAATCCATCGAACCATACTGATTGCGATCAGTGCCCGGTTGAAAATGTAAGCTACGATGATATTCAGGAATTTATTAAAAAACTAAATTTAATTAATCCCGGCAAGAACTATCGCCTGCCCACTGAGGCCGAATGGGAATATGCAGCATCGGGCGGTGTTAAAACCCACGGATACAGCTACAGCGGGGGCAATAACATTAAGGACCTCGCTTGGTATAGGGAAGACAGTAAGAATGAATCGCACCCGGTAGGAGGTAAGCAGCCCAATGAGTTGGGCATTTATGATATGTCCGGCAATGTAAGAGAGTGGTGTTCTGATTTTTACGACGCCCGGTATTACAAGCACAGTGCGGCTAAAAACCCAAAGGGTGCCGATACCGGAAAATACATTGTTTATCGCGGAGGTTCCTTCAGCGAAGGACCGAACAGCTGTTTCACCACAGCGCGCTTTAATGAGTATCCCGGCAGTAGAAGCTTTTTTACAGGTTTCAGGCTGGTTGCTAATTAGGCGTTTTCAGCCTCAGAAGTTGTTTCGTTGCCCACCCATGATGCATGTTTAGGCACGGCTACTTTTTGAGCTTTATAGATACCTGTGTGTCCGCTAAAATAATATGCGGTGTAGCAGGCGATTGCATAGTAGAGTATATATTCGCCGCCAAAGAGTTCGACACCCATTATTGTGCAGGCAAGCGGCGTGTTTGTTGCACCGGCAAATACCGCAATAAATCCCAGACCTGCCAGCAAATCAACAGGTATTGGCATGAAAAGGGACAAAGTATTGCCCAATGCTGCACCAATGAAGAATAGGGGTGTGACCTCGCCGCCTTTAAAACCTGTGCCCAGCGTTATAGCGGTGAACAGCAGCTTCCAGAGCCATCCCCAGCTACTCACACCATGCAGGTGAAAGGAATTGACAATGGAGCCACCGTCGGCGGTCTTAGCCGTGACGCCGAGACCGAGATAGTCTGTTGTGCCGAGCAGGGTAGTCAATGCGATTATAATGCATCCGCCGGCTACGGGTATAAGCCATTTGTGTTTTGTAATGCGGTTATTACTCCAGTCCTTGATGTGGTGAGAAAGCCATGCAAATCCCCGGCCTGTAAGCCCGAATGCGACTCCTGCAATGATGACTCCTGCAATCAGGATGAAGTCAAAATGTAAAAACGGTATAGAAATGCCGGTATTTGCAGCAGGAACAATGTGGTAAGCAGTGTGTTTGATTCCCCAGGCGCTACAAACAAGATCCCCGAAAACTGCAGCCATAAGGCACGGAAGGAGTGCGTTGTATTTTATTCGGCCGATAGCCAGCACCTCAAGAGCAAACACGGCGCCTGTCACAGGTGTTCCGAATACGGCACCAAACCCCGCGGCTACACCTGCCATGAGCATTATTTTAATATCTTTAGGCGCGAGCCGTAGCCATTTGCCGAGCATATTGGCCATGCTTCCGCCAATTTGTATAGCAGTACCTTCACGGCCTGCAGAGCCACCAAACAGGTGGGTAGTAAGCGTTGTAAGCAATATCAGAGGGGCCATTCTCGCCGGCACGCCAAGGCCGGGCTTATGAATCTCATCAATAATCAGGTTATTTCCGGCTTCGGCATTTTTACCAGACCATTTGTATGCGAAATGAATAAAGACACCTGCAACGGGCAGCAGGTAAAGCAGCCACTCATTTTGCCACCTAAAGTGCGTGCAAACATCAAGCAGGAATAAAAACAATGCCACAAGCGACCCTGTAACCAGCGCTACGAGAAAAGCTAATACAGCCCATTTCAGGAGCTCTGCAATAAAACCCAATTGATTTAAGTAACTGCTGATTTTTTTCATATTTACAAATAATGATGACGCCGCTCGTGAATAGCAGAACTTATTTGTAGGCGTCATCAGCCAATATGGCGGTTGGAAAAAGGTGGAACACCATCACCCTTGAGAACAAAGATAAACTAATTATTTAAATGGCATATGGCGGCTAATTCTTATTTTGAGGTGCTATGCGGATTTGGGAAATACCCATATGTTTGCATTATGGGAAGACAATCAAAGAAGCCGGCCAGCGATGCCTTTTATAACATGTCTCGTATGATGGTTCCCCGGGACTTGTTGGAATT